>JAWOFF010000182.1:0-57003 GCA_046482325.1 Desulfosalsimonadaceae bacterium | reverse complement strand
CAGGGCTGGAATAAATGCCGCCATCCTAGAATGACTTTCTGGATCCATCTTGGGTACCCCTGCCCGGTATGTAGAACGTGAAGCTATGCGTGGCTGCGTTACCTTGATGGTAGCATCAATCTTTTCGGCCCGGACGCTGTCGAGCATGTGATGCGCTTCATAAGCCCCGTAGTAATCGCCGACGCCGGCATGATCCCGGCCGTACATATGATGCGTAATGCCCAGGTTGGTCCGCAGAATGGCATGGAATATGGCTTCCTTGGGTCCTGCATAGCGCATATCCCAGAAGGTAAGGCTCGTAAGATGATTGTGCGGTCCGAAATAGCCGGCTTTTTCCAGCTCATCCTGGCAGAGCACAATGGCTTCGTCGATGTAGTCCTTGACCCGTTTTTCGCCGATAATGGCGTTAACCACAACGCCCACCTCGGGTTTCTCTATCGAGGAATCGGCATATGTCTGGAAAAAGGCCCCCTTCATCAGCCACTCATGACCGGTGTGCGGCACGTTTCTGGTCTGGTGGGCCACTGTCTTGTTCCAGCCTCTTTCCCTGATAATCTGCCGCATCTTCAGAGGGGGCAGGAAATAGGGGCCGAACGGCTCATTGATCTTGGGCTCCTTGAGAAGAGTAACCTTGCCGCCGATAAATTTGTCCTGATACTCGTAAGTCCTCTTGCATCCGGGATGCTTCTCCTCAGAGGTCCCGAAAACAGATTCACACATGGCCTTCTTATCGTAGTCAAACACATCTTCAACCTCAAAAAGGGCCATGGGGTTTCCCTGATATGTCAAAACAACCGACTTGCCGGCCTCAACTCCGTAATCCGCAACTTCCTTTTCCGAAAGATCAAAAAGAATGGGGATGGACCATATCGTACCATCGGCCAGCTTCATGTCTTTGACCACGGAATCTACATCTGCCTTGCCCATGAAACCTTCCAGAGGGGAGAAGAAGCCATAGGTCAGACCAATGATTTCATTGGCAATCTGCTTGCGAACCGGAATCTGAGTGAGGCCTTTGATCTTTTCCTTGGCTTCACTCGGCTGCAAGATCCTCTCTTTGATTTCTTTTCCGCCGTGTCCTATTTCGGCCATGTTTCATCTCCTTTTTTTTACGTTTATGCTTTTCGACCCCATTATTGCACGACTATATCCTTTATGGCGCATTATAGACCCATTGCCTTGCCGTCTTCTAATTTTATGTTTAAAGGATTTATCTAATAAGAAAAAGAGGCTTTTGTCAAGCCCAATTCAGCCGCGTTAGCCCTAAATTGAGCGATTTTCAAGTTTGCCGCATATACAGGGAAAATGCCTGCCTGGCTACAGGCAACTATGCGAAGCATCGTCAGTTTTAAAAATTTGAAACGCCCACTTTAGGTTAGTGAAATTTGACCCCTCGCTGTTAAGAACTTATGGGGAGATGTTGTTCGAGGTAGGCAATACTTGCATCAAAGTCTTCCTGACGATGCGGCTCCAGGGTGAGCAGGGGATAAGGCCTGCAGGAAGCCAGAAAATCGAAGACAGGCCGGAAATCGATGCAGCCCTTTCCCATGCCGAGATGGGCATCAAAATCGCCGTTATTGTCGTGTAAATGAAGTTGGCCGATATAGCTGCGAAGCCTGTCAATCCATTTGCTGAGATCTACATTGCCGAAGACCGCCTGATGGCCGACGTCAATACAGCAGCCCAGCAGCTCCGGGGCAAAGCGCTCAAGCACCGCAAGCAGCTCCGAGGGATCACGCTCATAGACGTTTTCCAGCATCAACTTTGCGCCCCGCTCTTTTACAGCAGTGGCGACCCACTGCCAGGTATCCATGCTGTTTTCAATCCACTGCTCCCGGCAGAAATCATAACGGGAAGCGTCATAGGCTGCGTGACATACAACGACGAGAGGCCGGAAAACTTCGACAGCCTCTACCATTTGCCGGAACCGCTGCAGGCTTGTGTTTCGTATGGCCTTATCCGGCGAACCCGGGGACAGGTCCAAAAAGGGGCCGTGAATTGTTATGGAGCAGCCCCTCTGATGCAGTTTTTCTGCTACGGCTGCAAAATCGGTTTTCCTGCAGGAGTCAAGAACGCCGGCATCCAGCCCTATTTCGGGATTGATAGGTGTAGACAGAACCAGATCCTGCCAGTACGGCTCTGCAATCATCCCGAACGGCATATTGACCTGCACCCGTTCGAGCACCCGCTTCCGGCTTCCGCTGTTTATATGCCCCCCTGCCTGCATTTGCCAGACCATCGCCGATTGCTGCGCAAGTCTTTCCTCCGGTGCGCCGGCTGCCGCCCGGTCAGAGTTCCACCTGAAAGCGGCGGTTAAAGTCTTCAATGACCGGAATAAAGGCCTCGGGAAGATGGGAATAGACTTTTTTCACAATCCACTCCGGTATTTTTTTATAATAGGCTTGGGCAATACCGCCTGTCATGCTGGCTATTGTATCGCTGTCGCCGCCCAGAGACACTGCCTTGCGGAGGGCATCTTCCACATCCGCGGATTCAAGAAATGCTATAATTGCCTCGGGCACCGAGCCGCGGCAGGAGACATCAAAACTGTAGCCAGGCCTTATCGCATCCAGGCTTCTCTGCAGATCATAGCCAAAACGGCGCTCTATCTCCCGCCGTATCCATTCTTTTTCCGTCCCGTTTTTCGCCAGATACACCGCCAGCGCCACAGCCTGTGCCCCCGCAATCCCCTCCGGATGATTATGGGTAACAGCCGCGCTTTTCTCCGCCTCGGCCAGAACGGTATCCGTATTGTCAAACGCGAACCCCACGGGACTGACCCGCATGGCGGAGCCGTTGCCCCAGGAATTGTAGGGGGCGCTGTCCGGAGAAAAAAGCCAGTTAAAAAACAGCATGCCGAATCCTGCATCCGGGAAGGCCTGTCCGTAGGTCTTCAGAGCGCTTTTGTAATCATTGTTTTTCACGATAGCATCTGCAACAGCGACCGTTAAAACAGTGTCATCAGTAAAACGGGACCGGCTCTGAAAAAGAGGGAAATCAGCAGATTTTATCGGCTGGTGCTCATAGACCGAGCCGATTATATCGCCTGCAATTGCACCAAGCATCTGTTTTCACCACCTCGTGGCGCGGGACCTTGTCCTGTCGGGCCCTGCTGCATAAGTTGTTTCGGCATCTGCCCATTTTCTTTTTAGGTTTTATGCTGATGGTATCGGGGAAAGCCGGTTGCCCCCGATATTATTCTTAGAAAACCCGGCGCCGCAGAAGTTACTGACCAGCTCGGTCCCGGGCTGCGGCCGGGGGGTTACTTCTAAAGATCCGGCTATGTCCTTTATTTAAGACATTACCGGTGTTTGCCCGGGAGACCATTGGCATGCCTTGTTGATAGCTCTTTGCGAAGCGCAGCCAAAGCGAGCTGCGGAATAAATCGCTTTTCACAAAGCCATCAAAGTTATTTGGCTGGGAATAGATACTTCCCGCATGGGCCGGGCGCACCAACCAAAAAGCCGGGCGCCGTGCCCGGCTTTTTCCAAACAGCAGATTGCTTTCCGGCTGCAGAGTGCAGGTGTTATTCTGTCTTGGCCTCCCGCTCGGAATACTCGTTGTAGCCCATGGCAACCGTCCGGTAAACCAGATGCGCCAGCTTGGAGAAGGGAAGGAAGGCAATCAGATTAAAGACAAACATAAGATGAATAAAATACAGCAGATAGGTCAGAAACGCCGCATCCGCAAGTCGGGTCAGCTCGGCCAGCATGCCGGTTGCGCCAACGCCGAGCACCATCCAGAGCAGGTACCAGTCCTGGTACGCCGACACCTGATCAGTCTTTGCAGCCCTCTGGCGCATCAGGAGAATAACGCCGATAATCAGGGCGATGCCGGAAACATTGGCAAGTATCTTGACCGGGTTAACCTGGGAGTACGGCCCGTGAACACCGAATCCATACAAAACAATAAAGAATATGCCGGTCACGATTAAAAGACCGATAAAGGAAAAAAGCACCATCAGATGCGGGGTGGCCCGCTCATTGTTTTCACCGCATTCTGAAAACTGCTTGTGTTTTAAAATGGTGGGAATTACCCGGCCGATCGCCTTAATAAAGGCGCCCGCTTCAATGGTCTCTTTGCGGGTTTTGCCGTCACTTAAAGCATTTTCATGGATATCGCCGATAAACCGCTTCAGACCCAGGGCAAAAACGACTACCACCCATATGGATAAAGGGATAAAGACGAGATCGACCAGCCATGTGGAGAAAAACATATGATGGGCTATTTCGCCATGAGAGTCCAGCTCCGGGGTCAAATCCAGAAGACCGGTGATAAGGCCGAGCACGAGAAATATTACGGCCGGAATCGCTGCCAGGATCGGCAGTTTTTTGGGATCATTGACCGCTTTGGCCAGCGACTTCGGAGTGGCGTATTCCTCTATCGCCGCCATCCGGGCGGCAGCCATAACGTCGCCTGGCCTGGCTCCCCGGGGGCACTGTGTGGTACAGTCGCCACAATTATGACAGAGCCATATATCGCCGTTTTTGAGAATTTTATCTTTAAGCCCCCAGGACGCGGCAATCATTTCCTTTCTGGGAAAAGGCTTGTTGTCCGGAGCAATCGGGCAGGCTACGGAACAGGTAGCACATTGATAGCACTTCTTCAGCGATTCACCGCCGAGCTCGCCAAGTTGTTTTATAAAATCTACATCTGGTTCCACCAGGATTTTTTCCGCCATTTCCATACCTCCTATTGGCCTTGGCTATTTCCGCCATTACAGTCCATAACCGATTTCCCGTCGGTGCCGTCCCCGAAAGGGAAGGCAGCACCCGGCGGAGATAGAATTTAGAAGCCTTTAAACGGGTTCGGGCCCAACTCCTCGATATGCTCAACAAAATCATTTATAATACCGGGGATCTTGTCATAGTCGTCAATGGCCACTTCATACTGGGCAACCCGTTCCGCTTCAAGGGCAAGGCTTGCCAGCGCTTCACCGATTTTCTGCATCCGGATCTGGGCCAACTCAGAGCCCTTAACAAAATGGCACTGATAATCGTCACCCTTTTTGCAGCCCAGCAGAAAAACGCCGTCCATGCCCTGTGAGAGGGCATCCTTGATCCAGATCACATTGACCGAACCCAGGCAGCGCACCGGTATAATCCGCACATCAGCAGAATAGGACTGATGGTGGAGACCGACAATGTCCAATGCCGGATAGGCGTCGTTTTCACAAACCAGGCCGAGAACCCGGAGCGGCGGTTCATCATAATCGTCTTCAGATGGTACTTCCACAGCCTTTACCATGGAGCCGATGCTGTCAATATTATAGTCCGGAAAGCCTATGATCCGCTCAGGGCATGCGCCCATGCAGGTCCCGCAGCGGCGGCACCGGGTAATATTGGGTTTGGGCGTACCTTTTTCGTCGTCATCCAGTGCACCAAAGGGGCACTCTTCCGTGCAGCGTTTGCACTGGGTGCAGCGCTGAAAGAAAAACTCCGGATAGCCCATATCCCCGGATCGCGGGTGCACGGAAACGCCACGGTTGGAGGATTCCAGACACTGAATCGACTTCAGGGCAGCACCGGAAGCATCCTCGATGGATTCATCTATGGTCATTCCCCGGCGTACGGCCCCTGCAGCATAAATTCCGGTACGCTGGGTCTCATAGGGGAAGCAGATAAAATTGGAATCCGCATACCAGTCAAAGATCTCATTGTCGCGAAAGCCCGGCCCCTGACGGTAGGCCAGGTTCACCGTGGGGCTGTCGGCGGTCACCGGAACCATTCCGGTTGCCAGCACTACCATGTCCGCCTTCATCTGAATCGCCCCTCCCAGCAGGGTGTTTTCGGCATCCACAAGCATGCCGTCGCCGTTTTTGGACACCCCGGTCACCTGCCCCTTTGTCATGAAAATGCCGGGATCCTCCTGCAGGGCCTTGTAGAAATTCTCGGAAAGCCCGGGTGTGCGCATGTGCTGATACACGATAAAGGCCTTGCCGTCCGGATAGTCTTCGCGCAGATACTTGGCCTGCTTTAAGGCTACCATGCTGGTAACCGCGCCTGTATAGGCAAAATCGCTGTCATCCTCTCCCGCGCCGGGACTCTGAACAAACACCACCGATTTGGCCTCCCTGCCGTCCGAAGGCCGGGTGATTTTGCCCCTGGCCGCGATTTCTTCATACTGATAGTTGGTCACCACATCCGGAATCTCTCCGTAGCCCAAATGCGAGAACTCTCCGTCTTTCGGCTCATATGGCCGCCAGCCGGCAGCCAGCACTACGGAGCCGAACTGCTCGCCGTTTGGATCGATGGTAAGAATATCCTTGCGCCCCTCATTATATTCCAGATATTTCTCCATCAGGGTTTCGTTATCCAGCTCCTTGCCGTTTTCATCATACTTCATCTCTTCAGGCAGGGGATAGGGCACATCAAATTCGATGCGCTCGCCGGGCTTTTTCATGGTTACCGTGAACTCTCCGGGCTGGCCGGCGATACGGGCAACCAAAGTCTCAGTTTTAACCGTGATTTTGGGCTCGTTCTCCACCTTCTGGATCATCTCAGCCGCTTTGCCGGGAATCAGGGCGTCGTAGGGAGGCTGAACCGGAAGCTGCTTGCGCCATTTGGCCGCGTTTCCGCCGAGCCGGGCCTCCTTTTCCACGATGGTGACCTCATAGCCCAGGCTGGCCGCATCCAGGGCCGCGGTCATGCCGGTCACACCCCCGCCAAGGACCAGGATCTTTCTGGAAAAGGTTTCCGGCACGTAGGGTTCCGGCAGTCGCACTTTCTCCACGCAGGCCATGCTCATCCGGAGGTAGTCCTCGGCCATCATCTGCACCTGATCGAAATTCTCCTCGTCCTCCTTTTCCTCTTCAGTCAGGGCGGGAAACTGCGGGCGGGGATGGGACCAGACCACACCCTCGCGCAGGTTGACCCGGTCTACAATGCAGCCGGGAAAGTTAAACACGTCATGGTTGACCCGTTTGGAGCAGCCGGCGATGATTATGGTGTTGATGCCGTTTTCCTCGACATCCTTCTTTATAAGATCAACCCCTTCTTTTCCGCACAGAAAACCGTGAGTTTTGCAGGGCAGCGCTTCTTCCTCCACCACATCACACAGAGCCTTTATATCCAGGGCATCACCGATGCCGCAACCTGTACAGATATATACGCCATACTTTTTACTCATGGTTACCTCCTACCGCTTCACCAAGGTTTGAATCGCTTTGAGAGCCATACCGGTTGCGTTCTGGTTGGATGAAACAACATCGGCCGGCTTGTTGGCGCAACCAGCGGCAAACATGCCGCCCTTGTCAAAATCGTTTATGATAAATCCATCTTCCGTACACTGTAAGTCGGCCGGGAGTTTCGCCCTGGCGGCGGTGGGCTGCATGCCGGTGGCCAGTACTGCCATGTCCACCGTCTGACGAATCTTGTCGCCGCTTAGAGTGTCCTCTGCGATCACTGTTACCTGCTCGCCATCCGGGCCTTCTTCCACCTCTGCGACCTTGCCTTTGATAAAAAAGACGTTTTCATCTTCCTTGACCTGGTTGTAGAACCTTTCATAGCGGTATCCCGGAGAGCGGATATCAATATAGAAGATGTAGATCTTGGCATCCGGATACTGCTCGCGGATGTAGGTGGCATGCTTGAGAGAAGCCATGCAGCAAATGTATGAACAATAGGGCAGGTGGTTTTCATCGCGGGAGCCTGCGCACTGAACAAAGGCGATGGTCTCCGGCGCCTTGCTGTCCGAGGGCCTCAGGATCTGCCCCTTTGTCGGCCCATTGGGAGCGGCCAGGCGCTCCAGCATCATGTTGGTTATCACGTTGGAAAAACGCCCATAGCCCAGGTGATCAAGATTGGTGGGGTCATAGGGCTCCCAGCCCGTGGCCCAGACCAAAGCGCCCACTGCCAGGTCAAAGGTCTTGGGCTGCATCTCCAGGTCCACCGCGTCGTAGGGACAGGCCTCTTTTACGCGCGTGGCGTCCTCTGTTCCCAGAATTTGCGGCGATATGACGTAGCGGGCGGGAAAGGACATTTCATGGGGCAGGTAAGCGCCTTTGCTCTTGTCCATTCCAAAATTGAACTCATTGGGAATCTCCAGTTGGCAGGCTTCTGCGCAAGCTCCGCAGCATGTGCAGTTTTCGTTGACGTAACGGGGATTTTTCTTAATACTGACAGAATAGTTGCCCGGGCCTCCTTCCACACTCTCGACTTCGGCCATTGTGTAGACATGGATGCGCGGATTGTCCTTGATACGCCGGAAATTAATTTCCAGCCCGCAGCTGGGGGGACAGAGTTTTGGAAAATACTGCTTCAACTGAGCCACTCGCCCGCCTAAATACGGGTTCTTCTCGATAATGAAAACCTCATAGCCCACTTCGGCGGCTTCGAGGGCTGTTGTCAACCCGCTGATCCCACCCCCGACGACCATTATACTTCCGCTAAACGGGGCTCCTGTTTGTTCAGTCATCCTAACCCTCCGTACATTAAATTGTTGGACTTGTCAGTTCGCGCTTCAGTTAAGGTGCCATCTCGATCCGTCCGCCTCTTTGCTGAATATGCGCCAACCCTTCCAAGATTCGACCGGAAACTGGAAAACTCGGTACCGGCTCCACCCGCCGGTGTTTTCCGGTGCCCAGTTTCAAAGTTTCCAGCCCCGTCCGCTCATCCAGCGAACCTAAACAGTTAATAAAAACCTCCAGGTGCCGGGAAAGGCACCTGGAGGCATCTTGCTATACGACAGAAGGTGCCGGTTTAGTCAGGGATTATCTGCACATAATCGCGCTTGAAGGTATCCCATTCACCGGTTTTGGGATCATACTTGGAGTTGGTGAAGCAGAACCAGTTCTTATCATCCTGTTCCGGATAGTCTGCCTGGTAATAGAAGCCAGGATACCGGGTTTCTTTCCGGAACTGAATATGACGCAGGTGGGATTCCACCGTCCAGATGCGGTGATAGATCTCCCATGCGCGCATCAGCTCATGCAGATCCCCGGCGGCCAGTTTTTCACAGTCTTCCCTCATGACCCGGAGCTGATCCATGACGATCTCCAGCATCTTCGAGGTCGTCTCGTAATAGGTCTGATGGCCGGCACCGTACTCGTTGGTGGCTTTCATCAGCCGCAGCGCCATTCCGGAAGGCTTGATATAGGCCGGGTTGATATCGATATCCGTGGTGTATTCACAGTTGTCCATGTAGGTGCGAACCGGCTTGTACACCATGTCCACAATTTCATCATTGCTCATGGGCAGCTCGGGCTTGAAGTCGGCATGGTCTACGGCGTAGCGTACCATCTGCTTAACCGCCATCCGACCTTCGGCATGGGAGCCGGATGAGAACTTGTGGCCGGAGCAACCGACACCGTCGCCGGAGGTAAACAGACCGTTCACGGTCGTCATCCGGTTGTAGACCTTTCCATTGTCCGCCTTGATCTTGTAGGCATCGGGCACCCAGTCATAATCCGGCCCGGAAGTCCACAGGCCGCAGCAGCCTGAATGCGATCCCAGCAGGTAAGGCTCTGTCGGCATGATTTCGGAATTTTTCTTTTCCGGCTCGGTATTGGTGGCGCACCAGAGGTTGGCCTGGCCGCAGGTCATGTCCAGGAAGTCCTCCCATGCTTCAGATTCAAGATGCTTGAGCTCTTTCTTGTCCGCGGTCTTTCCGAGTTCTGCCAGCGCCGTGACTGTATCCATCTGGATCGGGCCGCGGCCCTCTTTCATCTCAAAGAGCATGAGATGGTTGCGCAGACAGGTCGGGGTGATGGCTGCGGTGCCATAGGGAGCATATTTTTCCAGCTCCTGTTTGGCGGCATCGCTTGTAATGTAGACTTCGCCCAGACCGTTTAAGGCTTTTGCTTTAAACAGCAGGAACCAGGCGCCGACCGGACCGTAGCCGTCTTTGAAGCGGGCCGGGGTGAATCGGTTTTCCATCATGGAAAGCTCCGCGCCCACCTTCATGCACATTGTATAGGTGGAGCCGGCGTTCCATACGGGGTACCAGGCGCGGCCTTTGCCCTCGCCGACAGAGCGCGGCTGATAAATATTGACCGCTCCGCCGCAGGCCACCATCATGGTTTTTGCCTTGATGATAAAGACCTTGTTTTCCCGTACCGAGAAGCCAACAGCACCGGCTATCTGGTTTTCCTTGTTTTTGTCCAGCAGCAGCTCAACGATGAAAACCCGCTCCAGCATGTTGTCTTCGCCCAGCGCCAGCTTGGCAGCTTCCGAGACGATCCGCTTGTAGGATTCGCCGTTGATCATGATCTGCCATTTTCCGGTGC
This sequence comes from Desulfosalsimonadaceae bacterium, assembly GCA_046482325.1. Classification (GTDB taxonomy): domain Bacteria; phylum Desulfobacterota; class Desulfobacteria; order Desulfobacterales; family Desulfosalsimonadaceae; genus M55B175. The sequence goes on along the minus strand of JAWOFF010000182.1, from coordinate 46,778 downwards.
GCACGGGCTGTCCGCCGGATTTCAGGGCTCCCAGTTTCAGACCCTTCTTGCCGTCCGTATTTTTGCCATCCTCGGTCTTCTTCCATACGGGCAGGCCCCATTCCTCGAAAAGATGAACGGAGTCGTCCACGTGGGTGCCCAGATCGAAAATCAGGTCCTCGCGGACAATGCCCATCAGGTCGTTTCGTACCATGCGGACATAGTCATCCGGGGTATTGTCGCCAAGATAGGTGTTAATTGCGGAAAGACCCTGAGCGACTGCACCGCTTCGCTCCATGGCGGCCTTGTCGACCAGCAGCACGCTCTGGTCATCTCTGAGCCATTTATTGACTTCGAAAGCCGCACCACAGGCTGCCATACCACCGCCTACGATCAGGACGTCAACCTCTCTCTCCTCAACTTCGGGATCCCTTACAGCTTTGCGCTCACCCTTCGGTTTATTCGGTAATGCCATGTGTTATCCTCCTAACTTCTAGAAAATATTGGAAACTTATCGTCGCGTAAAAAATCGTCGTCTGCTTATACAGTAGCCTGCGGCTGGGGGATCTGATAGCCTTCTGACTCTTCGGTTGAGAGCAGCTGACTTTCCAGATCCTTACCTTTCAGGTCAGCATAAGCATTGGCGCTTCCTTCAGGTGTGGTGCGGATGGGGAACTTAAAGCGTTTGATGGTGCCGTTTCGGAACTGGCAGGTCCACATGATGTCCTCGGTGCCCATCATCGGATAAACGCTGGATCCCAAAGGCACAAAATCCGAATAACCCCTGACCTCGATGGCCTGGGCCGGGCAGATCTTGACACAGGAAAAGCATTCCCAGCACTGATCGGGTTCCTGATTATAGGCCTTCATGGTATTGGGCTCAAGTACCATAAGATCGTTGGGACAGATGTACTCGCACGCGGTCTTTTCGCCGCCTTTGCAACCGTCGCATTTTTCTTGGACTACGAAACTCGGCATTATCTACCTCCTACTTGTTTTCAATTAAAGAGCAGTGAATCAACATCCACCTTAATGATGCAAATTACATATGCAGGCTTAGATTTTTTACACCTCCTTTCTCTTTACCTTCTGAGAGATAATTATAATAATCTGCCAGACTCCCGCCTCTCTTCCTCCCCGGAAAATTATATTAAAATCAAAGAGATATATTTTTCTATATACAAAGGTTATTATTTAACACCCCCCGAATTTCTTGTCAAGAAATTTTGCCCCTTCAATTCCCCGCAGAACCAAGAAGTTAGAAAAGTAGAACCTCCCATATATAGGGAAAATCAAAAAACAAAATACAATATATCCGCCTCAGCCTTCCTCGCCGCGATATCTGCGCACCACACGCGCAGAGACCCCGGAGACCACCTCATAGTTGATGGTGCCCAGATGATCGGCAAGCTCAGAGGCGGACAGCTCCTCTCCCTGTTCTCCCCGGCCGAACACCAACGCTTCGTCGCCTACCCGCACCCCCGGGATGTGACCGACATCCAGCATGGTCTGGTCCATGCAGACCCTGCCGATAACCGGCGCCGGCAGCCCCCTGACCAGCATCCGGCCGCTGGAAGAGAACAGACGGTTGTACCCGTCTGCATACCCAATGGATACAGTGGCAATCGTGGTAGGCCGGCCGGTCTGCTCCGTGGCCCCATAGCTTACGGAGAACCCGGCACCAACCTTTTTCAGATAAACAATCCTGGCTTTCAGGGTCATGGCAGGCACCAGCCCAACCTGCCGGCAGTCAACCGCGGCGGAAGGGCAAAGCCCGTAAACCGATATGCCCGTTCGCACCATGTCCATATGTGTTTGCGGCATCTCCATGGCAGCCGCACTGTTTGCCGCGTGACAGGTGATAGCTGCCGGCCCCGCGCCCCGGAGGCTCCGCATGAGCTCCTGAAACAGGGAAAACTGGCTTACAGCATAGGATTTGTCGGCGTGATCAGCTGTTGCAAAATGCGTGTACACCCCCTGCACCCGCAGACCGGGCAAATCCCTGATCGCCTGTATTTCTGCGGCAGCCCTTTGAACAGAGCCGGAAAGACCGGGGGCCGCATCCTTTTCGCAGGCAACCACGCCTAAACGGCCCATGCCGGTGTCCACCTTGACGTGTACCGGCAGGCTGGCGTTCTGCCGGCGGGCCTCTTCCGAGAGTTCGCGGGCAATGTCATAAGAGTAGACTGTCTGTATCAGCCTGTTGGACAGCAGTTCAGGGATCATTTTCGGCGGGGTATACCCGAAAATGAGAATAGGCGCAGCAATACCCGCATCCCTCAGGTACACAGCTTCTCCAAGGCGGGCAACTCCAAGGCAGTCCGCTCCCGAGGCAAGTGTCCGCCGGGCTACCGGCAGCAGCCCATGACCGTATGCGTTGGCTTTTACCACGGCCATCATCTGCGTCCGCGGGCCGAGAAGCCGACGCAACCGGGCAACATTATGCGCTATCGCGGACAGATCGATTTCAGCCCATACGTCTGCTGCCAATAAGGCCTCCTTTTCCTGCAGAATGAAGCGCCCAAACCCATATGCTCCCACAGAGTATCCCGCCTGTATGCCGGGACTCCGCCCCCGGAACGGGCGCCGGCTTTCAAGGCTCTCGGTCCAGGCTCCGGTACTGAATGGCTTCTGCAATATGCTCAGCGGCGATAGTATCAGCTCCTGAAAGATCTGCAAGGGTGCGGGCAATCTTTAATATCCGGTGGTAGGCACGCGCCGAGAGCCCGAGGCGGTCCACGGCGGACTCCAGAAGGCCCTCCGAATCCCGGTTTACCGGGCAGAAAGACTGGATGTGACGATTTTTCATCTGGGCATTTACATAGATGCCTGAGCCCTCAAACCTCTCCGCCTGCCGCTTTCGTGCACGCTCAACCCGCCTGCGCACAGCCCGTGAGCTCTCCTCTGCTTTGTCTGAGACAAGCTCGCTGTAAGAAACCGGCGGCACCTCCACGTGTATGTCAATCCGGTCAAGCAGAGGTCCGGAAATTTTCTGTCGGTATTTGCGAACCTGGGCTGCCGAACACTGGCAGGTATGCTGGGGATCTGTATAATAACCGCAGGGGCAGGGATTCATGGCTGCAATCAGAATAAAACTGGAAGGATAGCGAACCGCGGCAGCAGCACGGGAAATATGGACCTCCCTGCCTTCCAGGGGCTGCCGGAGCAGCTCCAGGACCGTTTTCTGAAATTCCGGCAGCTCATCCAGGAACAAAACACCGTTGTGGGCAAGGCTGACCTCGCCCGGCTTCGGCACCGTTCCGCCGCCCACCATTCCTGCCCCTGATATGCTATGGTGAGGCGCGCGAAACGGCCGGCGGGTCACAAGAGCCTGATTCTCAGCCAGCATGCCGGCGACGCTGAAAATTTTGGTCGTATCCACAGCCTCTTCATAGCTTATGGCCGGAATAATGCCGGCAAATCGCCTGGCCAGCATGGTTTTGCCTGAACCCGGCGGCCCGATCATCAGCAGATTGTGTCCGCCGGCAGCCGCCACCTCCATAGCCCGTTTGACATGGGACTGCCCCGCGACTTCGGCAAAATCGGAGTCGTCCTCTCCCTGCCCGAAGGTTTCGGATAACCCGCAGGGCTCCGGGGTAATATGCTGCTCGCCGGCAAAAAAGCCGATAGCCTCGGGCAGGGTTTTAACCGGGTATACCGGCAGCCCGGATACCACAGCAGCTTCCCTGCGGTTCTCATACGGCACGATAATCCCCCGGCAGCCGGCCTCCTTTGCAGCAACGGCCATAGGCAGGCAGCCGGCCAGGGGCTTGACGCGACCGTCCAGGGCCAGCTCGCCGATAATCGGACAACGCTTTAACCCGTCTTCCGCAATAACTTCGGAAGCTGCCAGGATGCCCAAAGCGATGGGGAGATCAAAACCGGTTCCGGCCTTTTTGATATGAGCGGGGGCAAGATTTACGGTGATGCGGTCATCCGGAAACCGGTACCCGCAATTCTGCACCGCCGATTTAACTCGCTCCCGGCTCTCTCTGACAGAGACCTCCGGCAGTCCCACCGTGGTAAAAGCCGGCAGACCCCGGCTGATATCCACCTCCACCTCCATAAGCAGTCCGTCAATGCCGACTACCGCACCGCTTGCCACTTTGGCCAGCAAGTCTCCTCCTGTATAAAGTTTCCTTTCTCCGCATCCTGCCCGGTCTCATGCCATCTCCAGGGACAACGGCCAGTCTTCTGCCTTATAGCAAAGCTGTTCGGCAAGGACAATTGCTTTGCTCTTTTTGCCGGCATCTGTTTGCATTTTTTTTTTATATCGGTTATATCGCCTTGTATATGGAAAATAATACAATAACAAAAGCCGGCAGCGAGAACAGGGAGGGGCTTTTAGCGTCCTGTCCGGCCTGTCAGCGGACTCTTGCCAGGCAGGTCCGTTTTCCCGGAACCGGCGTTCATTCTGGGAAAAAGGTGCATTTAACAATCAAACCAGCGCCACCGAATACCGGCATCAATTTCTGCAGAGTGGACCTGCCCACTGCACCACTGGTCCGCGCCATTTTCAGCCGGGTGGTGGATACAAGCCTGGCCACAGTGATCGGCGAAGACGGCTGTATTGTCTCCACCATCGAACACCTGATGGCATGTTTCTCCGGACTCTCCATTGACAACGCCGTCTGTGAACTCGACGCCTACGAGGCGCCGATCATGGATGGCAGCGCAAAAGATTTCGCCCGGAACATACAGGCAGCCGGGATCGTCAAACAGGATGCGGAACGGATGTACTTTATCGTCAAATCCCCCATCAAGCTGGAAAAAGAGGATAAATCGGTCTGCCTCTATCCAGCCCGGGAACGAAGGATGAGCTGCACCATCGAATTTAATCATCCGGCCATCGGCGAGCAGTCGCTTAGCCTGCTCCTGTCGGAGGCCAACTTTGTCAACGAGATCTGCAGCGCAAGGACCTTCGGGTTCCTCCACGAAGTAGAATACATGCAGTTTTTCGGCCTTGCCAAGGGCGGCTCTCTTGACAATTCCGTGGTGATAGATGAAAACGGAGTGATTAATGAGGGAGGGCTGCGGCATTCCGACGAATTTGTCCGACATAAGATTCTGGATGCCATCGGTGATTTTTCGCTGCTTGGCCTGCCTATTCTGGGCCATATCGTCCTCTACAGGTCGGGGCATCAATTTAATCACCAGTTTCTCAAGACCTTTTTCGCCAGCAAAACGGCCTGGGAAACCGCCCCGCTTGCCTCGCTTGCTCGATCGAAACTGCCGGAGATGGATCAGCCCCAGCAAACAGGGTAATCACGGTATTGACTGGAGTCCGGACTGCCTATGAAAGACCGCATGAGCATACCTATGAAATCCGCACTGGTCTTTTTATGTCTGCTGCTTATTTTTCCCCCGGCAGCCGCCCCCAGCGAAGTCCGGCTCACGGATATTGCTGTAACCAACAACCGCGACGATCTTCTTCTGTTTCTGCAGGTTAAGGGCGCTTTTACAGAAGATATGGTGAAAGCCATCCAAAACGGGATTCCCACGACCTTCTCCTTCTTTATCCGGCTGGAAAAAAAGCGGAGCTTCTGGTTTGACAAGACAATCGCCACCAGGCGGATCACGCACACCATAAAATACAACAGCCTGAAAGACCGTTACATGGTCAAGCGCTCCTGGAAGGACAGCAAGCCTGTCACCACCGGTTCCTTTGAGCAGGCCAAAGCGCTTATGTCAGGGGTCCAAAGCCTGCGGGTCACATCCCTTGCCAATCTGGAGAAAAACAGACACTACCGTATAAAAGCCAAGGCGGAGCTGGATAAAATCACGCTTCCCTTTAACCTGCACTACATCTTCTTTTTCTTCACTGCATTGTGGGATTTTGAAACCAGCTGGCACACCTTTGCGTTTCAATATTAAGTACTTGCGTTTTTTGTGAGAACATGCGAGCCAATCGTTACCAGCAACCTACCGCCGAAGCCAGCCGCAGGCGACGCAAGCGCGATATAATTATCATCGCGGTGGTCTTTGCTCTGATTTCGCTGCTGAGCTACCTCACCATCCGCGCTTTCGGCTCCGACGCCGAAATCCCGGCAGCAAACATGGTGCTCATGTTTATCCTCATGAACATCAATATGCTGCTTTTGATCCTGCTGATATTTCTGGTTTTTCGCAATATCGTCAAGCTCTATTACGAACGCCGCCGCCGGGTGGCCGGCAGCAAGCTACGCACAAAGCTCGTGGCCTCCTTTATCAGCCTGACCCTGCTGCCCACTATCGTGCTGTTTTTCTTCTCCATCCAGTTTATCCGCACAAGCATTGAATTCTGGTTTCAAATTCCGATTGAACAGGCTCTCAATAATTCTCTGGCAGTGGGCCGCAACCTGTATAAGCTGGTGGAGGAAAACAACACCTTCTTTCTCGACAAGGCCGCCTACCAGGTGGACACCCGCAATCTGCTGGAACCTGAAAACCGGGAGGAACTGGAAAACTACACGCAGGTGGTGCAGCGCGCCTTTAATTTAAACGCCGTGGAGATCTACAACGCCAATTTCAAGCGGCTAACCCACTCCGTGACCGGAAAGCTGGCAAAGCAATCCTTCAAGTCCGTGGACACTGATGCCCTGCAAAAGGGACTTAACGACCCGGCCAAAACCTGGTCTGTATCCGAACATATTGCAGCCGGCGAAATAATCCGCAATATCGCCTCCATACCCTACGGAGCCGAAAACACGAAAATCCAGGGGTTTGTGGTAATCAGCATCCTTCTGCCTCCAGATCTGGAGAAAAACCTGATCTCCATTTCCAAAGGCTTTGAAGAATATCAACAGATGAAGATGCTCAAACGCCCAATACGCCTTTCCTATTATCTTACGCTCTCTGTCGTGGCGCTTCTGGTCGTATTCTGCGCCATATGGCTGGGGATGTATCTGTCACGCACCATCACCGTTCCGATCATGGAGCTTTCTGAAGGCACGCGCCGCGTTGCAGAAGGGGACCTTTCCTACCGCATAAATGTGGTGGCCGACGACGAAATTAAAACCCTTGTGGACTCCTTCAACAAAATGACGCGCGATCTGCGGTTTAACCGAAAAGAACTCGAATTCTCGGCAAAAAAGCTCTATGAGCAGAACATAGAAATTGAAGAGCGCAGGCGGTATATGGAGATTGTCCTGGACAATGTCTCAACCGGTGTTATTTCATTTGATTCCAGAGGCTTGGTAACAACAATCAACGAATCAGCGGCACAGATGCTGCATATAGACGCCGGGGCCGTGCTGAAAAAAAGCTACCAGAACCTGCTCAGCAACGAGCACAATGAACTTCTGGATGAAATCAGGGATCGTTTCTGGGCCAGACGCGAAGAGAGCCTGGTGAAATCCATCAACATGAGGATTAACGACAAGACCAAGAGTTTCAAAATTGTCTTTAATGCCCTCAAAGATGATAACGGCCAGCAAATCGGGCTTGTAATGGTTTTTGACGATATGACGGAAATTGAAAAAGCCCAGAGAATGGCTGCATGGCGCGAGGTCGCACGGCGCATCGCACATGAAGTCAAAAATCCGCTCACCCCGATATCGCTGTCCGCCCAGCGGCTGAAACGCAAATACATGGAGGCGATAAACGATCCGGTCTTTGATGAGTGCATCCAGACAATAGCAGAGCATACGGAACTGATACGCAACCTGGTCAATGAATTCTCCACCTTTGCCAAGTTTCCCACGGCGAACCCGGCCCCCTGTGAACTGCCTCCCATTGTGCAGGAATCCATTGCACTGTATCAGGACGGGTACCCGGACATTGAGTTCAGCATGCAGATCGAGGGAGAAATCCCCGTGCTGCAGCTCGACCGGCAGCAGATCAAACAGACGCTTATAAATTTGATTGACAACGCCATCTCTTCGATTAGAAAACAGGGCAGCATCACAATCCGGGTCTTTTACAGCGAAGAAGCGGAAAGGGTATTTCTGGAGGTTGCAGACACCGGCGAAGGGGTTGCCGACCGGAACAAGCCCTATCTGTTTGAACCGGATTTTACCACCAAAAAATCAGGCATGGGCCTGGGCCTGACTATAGTAAGCACCATCATATCCGACCATAACGGTCGCATATGGGCGGAAAACAATCATCCCCGGGGAACGAAATTCATTATTGAACTGCCGGTAACCTAATCAGAAATAAATAGATTTAAAAATTTGAAACGCTCAGTTTAGGGGTAAAATAATCACGCAAGGAGCAAGCGGCCATGTTTCCATCCATACTGATCGTAGATGATGAAGCCTCGATTCTCAAATCCCTGAGCGGAATCCTCTCCGATGAGGGATTTGAAACCCTGACAGCCACCAACGGCTATGAAGCATTGAAAACCCTTGAGACAGAGAGCCCGGACCTTGTTCTGCTCGACATCTGGATGCCGGGCATTGACGGAATCGACACCTTAAAGGAAATCAAGCAGAACCATCCCGGCACCCAGGTAGTCATGATCACAGGCCACGGAACGATTGAAACCGCGGTGAACGCCACAAAAATAGGGGCCTATGACTTTATCGAAAAGCCGATTTCCATTGACAAGGTCATTGTTGCCATAAATAATGCGCTGAATTTCCGGCGCCTGGAGGAAGAAAACCAGTACCTGCGGAAAAAAACCATTGAACGAAATTCCATAACCGGAAAAAGCCCGGCGGTCCAGGAGCTGAAAAAACAGATTCAGATAGCAGCTCCAACCGATGCCTGGGTGCTGATCACCGGCGAGCACGGCAGCGGCAAAGAGCTCGTGGCCCGCATGATCCACCAGTTCAGCCACCGGGCGGACAAGCCACTGATCGACGTCAACTGTGCCGCTGTTTCCCATGAACTGATGGAGCACGAGCTTTTAGGCCTGGAAAAAGGCGCGATCTCTAAGGATACTGCCAGAAAAAAAGGGAAATTCGAACTCGCTGATCAGGGCACCCTGTTTTTCGATGAAATCGCAGACATGGATTTAAAAACCCAGGCCACCCTGCTGCGGGTGCTGCAGGAAAAAAAATTCCAGCGGGTTGGCGGCGGCCGCACGCTCAGCATTGATGTTCGGGTGATTGCCTCCAGTAACAAGGACCTGTCTGCTGAAATGGAGGCAGGACGCTTCCGTGAGGACCTCTATTACCGCTTAAACGTCATCCCCATAGAGGTCCCGCCGCTTCGGCAGCGCACAGAAGACATACCGGAGCTTGCCGCGCTTTTCCTGGAGCAGATCGCTGAAAACAACGGAATTTCCGCCAAAGCCCTCTCTGCGGAGGCGCTCGAAATGCTCAGGCAATACAGCTGGCCGGGAAACATCCGCGAATTCAAAAACCTGCTGGAACGTCTGTCAATAACTACTGAAAAAGAAGTTGTCGCGGCAGACGATATTCCGTCTCCGTATAATCCGGATGCTGCACAGGGAGCCGGCCGGGACGCCGGCCTTTTTGCCTTTGAACGTTTAAAAGAGGCAAGGCAGGCTTTTGAGCAGGAGTTTATCCGCAGAAAACTCACGGAAAACCAGTTTGATACTTTAAAGACCGCCAGGCAGATCGGGGTGGAAAAATCATTTCTGCAGAAAGTGGTCAAACAGATCAGGTCCTAGCATATGCGCATTATCGGCGGTGAATTTAAAGGAAGAAAGCTGTTTTCCGTACGCGGCTCCGACATCCGGCCCTCGGGCGGCAAGCTCAAAGAGGCGGTATTCTCCATTGCGGCAGCTTCTGTCCCTGAAGGGCGGGTTCTCGATCTGTACGCCGGAACCGGATCCTTCGGTCTGGAGGCCTTAAGCCGCGGGGCGCGCATGGCAGTATTTGTTGACAATGACAGCCGGGCCATATCAGCTATTAAAGAAAACATCCAACTGCTTCGCGTCCGGGACCGAACCTGGTGCATCCGCTGGGACATTTCAAAAAGCCTGAACTGCCTGCAGGCGATGACGCCTCCCTTTGACCTGGTATTTATAGATCCCCCTTATAATCAGGAGGTCATTGCTCCAACCCTCTCTCACCTTGGGACCTGCCGCTGCCTTGCCCACCGGGCCCTGATAGTTGTCGAACACGGGACTGCAACCCCCTTTCCCGAGGCCATTCCCTCCTGTTTCGAACGGCTGGAACAGCGCAAATACGGAAAATCCCTTGTGACCTTTTTTTCCCATGTGCTAACAGAGGCTTGACCGGCAATTTTTGGAAGACTCCGCCGGGCTGCATCTAAGCAAACAACATAAACAAAACCGATAAGGGACGACGGAAAATGGAGCGTACAGCAGTATACCCCGGATCCTTTGATCCGGTCACCAACGGACACCTGGACATCATCCACCGAGGCCTGAAGCTGTTTGACCGCATTATTATCACCATTTTGGACAACCCGGCCAAAAAAGCGCTGTTCACCGTTGAAGAGCGGGCAAATCTCCTGCGGGAATCGGTTACGGAAATCGAGCGCATAGAAGTGGACTCCTATGACGGGCTGCTGGTGGATTACGCCCAGAAGCGGCAGGCAACTGCCATTTTGCGGGGGATGAGGGCGGTGTCGGATTTTGAATATGAATTTCAGATGGCGCTGATGAACCGCCGGTTAAACCGGGAGGTACAGACCGTTTTTCTCATGACCGGGCTGCGCTGGATATTTACCAGCTCTTCGATCATCAAGGAAGCCGCCCAGTTCGGCGGCGACGTTGAAAGCATGGTGCCGCCGGCTGTAAAGCGGAAGCTGGAGGAAAAATTCGGCCGCCGCTAGTCCCCTGTTTCGCTCTCCGAGAATTTTTCCAGAGCGATAACCGCAATACAGCCGGCAAGCATAAGACCGGCCGCCAGCAGCACCCCTGAGTCTGCAGCCCCGGGAAGGATATTTCGCTCCTGGATAACGCAGAGCTCCCCTCCGATAATTCTGGTGGCCACAGCCTCCTTCCAGGGCCAGACCTTGCGCAGCGATCCCACCATGAGTCCGGTAAGAAAAGCCAGCGTCGGGTTGCGCCAGCTATCGAGCAGTCTCTTCAAAATCCGGGAAAACCCGGCAAGACCAAGAGCGCAGCCTGCAGCAAAAATCAGGATTACCCCCATGCTGGCCGGCTCAAAAGGGTTTTTCAGCATTGACGTGATAAACTCATACTTGCCCAGGATCAAAAGGATAAAGGCCCCGCTCAGTCCCGGCAGAATCATGGCGCATATGGCGATCATGCCGGACAGAAAAACAAAAGCCCAGCTCTCCGGTGTATGCGCCGGCACCAGCCCCACAATGCAGAATGCGGCTGCAGTTCCTGCTGCAAAACCGGCCCCTGCAGCAGGCCCCCATCTGCCCACTTGTCTGCCCACCACCCATATGGAGGCAACGATCAGTCCGAAAAAAAGACTTGCAGTAAGCTGTGGATAATTATGCAGCAGATAATTCATCAGGCGGGCCAGGCTGACGACCGCTACGCCGATACCGCAAAACAGCGCCAGCAAAAAACGAATATGGATCTCGGCCACTGCAGATTTGAAATCCAGCCGCAGGAGCCATCCAAGCATTTTGGCGTTTGCCGATTTAACAGCCGCCAAAAGCTGCTCGTATATCCCTGTTATTAAAGCGATTGTGCCGCCGGACACTCCCGGGACCGTATCGGCTGCTCCCATGCACATGCCCTTGACAACCAGAAGAAGGGCATGCTTCCAGGTCCGCGGCCCGGGACTGCGGAAAAAAGCTTCGCGCAGGGACAGGTTCGCATTGCGGCTCAAGATTCACTCCATCCGTGTTCGCCAACCAGTTTGACGAATCGGCAGCCGCCGAGCCGGCTCTGCCGGATCCCCTGCTCCTCCCTGGTCAGCTTGACAAGCTCCTGGGACATGGCCTGGCCTACCGGCATGACCATCCGTCCATCCATTGCCAGCTGGCTTACCAGAGTCGCCGGGATCTCCGGAGCGCCCGCAGTCACCAGTATGGCATCAAAGGGGGCTTCCTCCTTCCATCCAAGCGTACCGTCCGAGTAACGGGTCACCACATTCATATATTTGAGCTGGTCAAAAACTTTTCTGGCCTTAATATAGAGCGAGCGCTTTTTCTCGATCGTGTAGACGCGATAGGCAATTTCGGCAAGAACCGCCGCCTGATAGCCGGAGCCCGTGCCGATCTCCAGCACCCGGTCTCCCTCTCCCACCTGCAGCGCCTGGCTCATATGGGCAACAATATATGGCTGCGATATGGTCTGCTGCTCGCCTATGGGCAGGGGGTGATCAGAATAGGCCTGATCCATCAGCGCCTCGCTGACAAACATGTGCCGAGGAACCCGGCGCATTGCGGCAAGAACGGCTGAGTCCGTGATGCCCCGGGCCTCGATCTGGTTTTTTACCATGGACTCCCGCAGGCGCTGATATTTCCGAGAATCAAATTCCATTGCAGAATCGGGTGTATCAATTCGCCCCCCGCCCGTCAAGCGAATTAGCAGCCCCCCGGGCGCCGCAAGTCCCTTAAAATGAAGTACCCGCAGCGGGCCTGCAGAAAAACAGGAAATTGAATTTTTTCTTGTCTTTCGACTCAATACAACCTAATTTGTCCGGGAAGTCGCGGGAGCTGCTATGACGATAAATCCTCACAGAAAACGGGGCAGGGCCGCTTCCTGCCCGCTGACAGACGAATAGCCCGAAATGTACAGCGCACGATTTTTCATTACCGCCATAATGCTGCTGCTCCTGTTCTTAATCGGGGGCTCGGCCGGCTACATGCTGATTGAAGGCTACACCTTCATGGATGCCCTCTACATGACCGTGATCACCATCAGCACGGTGGGCTACGGAGAAGTGCAGCCATTAAGCGGTGCGGGCCGGATATTTTCCATGATACTTATCATTTCCGGAGTTGCCTTTTTCCTCTATATCGCAGCTTTTATGGTCCAGACCATGCTCGAAGGCCAGATCCGCATAATTCTTGGGAGGCGAACATTGGAAAAAAAGATCAAACGAGTGCGCAACCATTATATCGTATGCGGCTACGGCCGCATCGGACGGGTGCTGTGCAAGAACGTCCGGGATTATCCGGACATGGAACTGGTGGTGATTGAATCCGACCCTGAAATTATCCCCACCATGGAGCAGGACGGTATTATCTATATCTGCGGCGACGCCTCCGGGGAGGAAAACCTGCTCAAAGCCGGCATCAAGCGGGCCAAAGGTCTGGTTGCCGCGCTTGCCACAGACACGAATAATGTATTTCTGGTACTGACGGCCAGGCAATTAAACCCCGACATCATGATCATCGCCCGGGCCAGCAACCAGGGGGCCAAAACAAAGCTGCTGGCCGCAGGCGCAAACCGGGTGGAATCACCTTACGACATAGGGGCGGTCAGCATGGCCCAGCGGCTTGTGCGGCCGTCGGTGAGCTCTTTTCTGGACCTGGTGTTTACCTATAACCGAAAAGACATTCAAATGGAGGAAATCCCTGTTGATTCTGCATCTTCTCTGGTGAACCTGATGCTGAAAGACTCCGGCATCCGCCAGAGCTACAACCTGATTATTATCGCCATGATAAAATCCGATGGCGGGATGCGGTTTAATCCCTCCCATAACACCCTGATCCAGGCGGGGGATACGGTTATCGCCATGGGCGAAAGTGAAAACCTGGAAAAACTGGCAACAGTGCTGCGGGCAGGAAAGAAAAACAATGAAATGGATTGAAGCAAAAGTGACCATCGAATATTCGCTCCACCAGGATATGGACACAGCCATATCACTTGTCTCAGAGATCTATTACGATATGGGCGTAAACGGGGTCAGTGTGGAATCGCCGGAATATGAACCGAACCTGGACTGGGCCCCGGAGGCCGCCGATATGCCGGAGCACTATGCGGTTATCGGCTATTTTTCCAAAAGCGAACACCTGGCGGAGAACTGCCGGGAGCTGGAACTAGCCCTTAACAGCATCTATGAAAAAAACGGAATTGTTGCAAGGATCTCTTACACGGATGTGGATGAAGAAGACTGGGCGGAATCCTGGAAAAAATACTTCTATCCCCGCAAAATCTCGGAGCACTTTGTGATCAAGCCCACCTGGCGGGACTATACAGCCGGGCCGGGCGAAACCATCCTGGAACTGGATCCGGGCATGGCCTTCGGCACCGGCACGCATCCCACAACCAGGCTCTGCATCCGGCTGATGGAGTCCTACTTCCGGCCGGGCGATACGTTTCTGGATATCGGCACCGGCTCGGGCATACTGATGCTTGCCGCAGAAGGGCTGGGTGCGGCGCGAATGACAGGGGTTGACAAGGACCCGGATGCGGTTGCCATAGCCCGGGAAAACCTGGAGCAGAACCGGATTGATCAGGACAAATACACCCTGGCGGCCGGCAATCTGGCAAGTCGGCTGAGCGGACGTTTTGACTTTATCGCAGCCAACATCCTGACCGAAGTAATTCTGCCCCTGCTCGCGGATATCCCGGGGCTGCTGACGGAAAAAGGCGTTTTTGTCTGCTCCGGCATCATTGGAGACAAACGTCAGTGGGTGGCGGATGAGATGGCCAGAAAGGGCCTTAGAATCTATGAAGTCCGCTCGGAAGAGGATTGGATCGCTTTTGCCGCCGGGATGGATTTATAGAGGACTATACCATGCTGTACTGGTTCTACCTTTTTCTGGCCATTGTGCTGGAAGTAGCAGGAACTACTGCTATGAAACTCTCTGAAGGCTTTGCCAGAGTCCTGCCTTCGATAATGATCTTTGTCTTCTACGGGCTCTCCTTTGCAGGGCTTACGCTGGCGCTGAAAAAAATCGAGGTGTCCGTGGCCTACGCCATCTGGTCCGGACTGGGTACAGCCCTGATCACCGCCATTGGTCTGCTTTATTTCAGGGAGCCGGTCACCCTGATAAAAATCGCCAGTATCGCTCTGATCATCCTCGGAGTAGCCGGGCTGAATCTTGACAGCTGGACCCACTGATCCGGCGGCCTGAATCAGCTTTTGACAAGCCGGGAGACCGGCACCAGGCGAAGCCTGTGCCTGAGCTCAGGCAAGGCTTCGGAGAGGACTTCGTATGTAAGCTGGTGTGGGTGGCCGATGGCAATAGCCTGTCCTTTTGCTTCCGCTATACGGATAAACTCCTCTATCTGCCGGGATATGAACTCCCGGCGGAGCTTATGATCCAGAAACACGTCCCGCTCGGCAAAGGGCAGATTAAAAAGGCGGGCTGCGGACCTGCATTGGGAAGCAGCCGTGGTCCGGCTGTCAATAAAGAAAAGGCCCCGCTTTTTGAGCACCGTAAAAATCTGATTCATTTGATCGGACATGGCAGTCATCTTCGAGCCCATATGGTTATTCACCCCGTCCACATGGGGCACGGCATCCAGATTCAGCTTTAACTGCCGTATTCGTTCGTCAGGAGTCATTGTCGTCAACAGCGCCCCTGCTCCGGGATCCAGGGAGGGATATCCATTGGGCTCCATGGGCAGATGCAGCATAACCTGGTATCCCCTGCGTCTTGCAGCATTCGCGATCTCGGAGGGGTAGCGCGTATGGGGAAGAATGGAGTAGGTAAAAGGGGCTTTCAGGGCAAAAAATTTGCCGGCCATCTCCCTGCTGTCACCTATGTCATCAATAATAACGGCGGCCAGGGGGCGCTCTGCGAGCTTTTTCGGAGCCCGGCCTTCTGGAGCCGGGGCCTCGCCTTTTGCTATACTCTGCGTATCCTGCTCGGACGGAGATCCGCTTACTTCTCCCGTCTTCTCAAAGCGGGGGGCTTTGACAGGGAAATGGTTGTCAAAAAAGCAATAGCCTGTTTCAGATACATGGGGACTTAATACCTGGAACCACGCATAGAGCCCTACGAAAACCGCTGCCAAAAAAATTGTAAAAAACAAAAATCCGTATAAAAGCCTTTTTATGGAAGGTCTTCCGGAGGCAGCTTTTTTGGAGGAGCCCCGGGTGTCGAAGCGGGAGCCGGATTTGCGGGTGGTCCCTGAAGCGCTTCTGCGGCCTGAGCCGGAACTGCTCTTTTTGCTGCTTTTTTTGCTGCTCTGTGCCGATGTTTTCCGCGCCGGCTTTTTGGCAGCCGCTTTCTTTTTGCCCTTGCTGGTGTTGGATTTTGCCGCCATTTTTCTTCTTCCGGGGGCTTATGCAGAAAAAGCGCAGCAAAGGGTGTCTGCTGCGCCTTTTATCACGAGTGCCTGCAGTATTAATTCCCTGCAGTATTAATTCCCTGCAGTATTAATTCCTGGACAGGCCCTGAAAGATCTGAAACCCGTGGAGCAGTTCATAGGCCCGGTTGATCTGGGAGTCGAGAAGCAGAGCCCTGGGATCGGAATCACTGTGCTTGTATACCGCATCCCGGAGGCGCATCAGTTTTTCAGCTGCCTCCTTTTTGGAAGTCTGCTGTTTCTTTTGTTTTCCGCCGGCCTCGTCTTCACCGGAGCCGGAATCCTCCGGCGGCTCAGTAAACTTTTCAGGGATTTTGCCCTGCCGCTTCAGATGGTTCTCCAGATCCTCCTCCTTTAAGAGGTTGGCATCAATCCCCTTATTCGATGACTTGTCCAGCATCCGGCGCTGGACCACAAGGTCCGGGGCAATGCCTTCTGCCTGGATGGAACGACCGCTGGGGGTGTAATAGCGGGCAATAGTATATTTCAGTGCATGACCCTCGCGCAGCGGCTTAACCGTCTGCACCGAGCCTTTTCCAAAGGAGGTGGTGCCCAGAATCAGCGCCCTGGCATTATCCTGGAGTGCGCCGGCAACAATTTCCGCCGCGCTAGCACTGCCGCCGTTTATCAGAACAACAACAGGGTATTTGTGTTCCGCGCCTCCGGAGTGAGCCGAATAATCCTCGGTCTCCTGCCTGTCCCGTGACTTGATGGAAACAATTTTTCCTTCCTCCAGAAAAATATCAGACACTTTCACCGCCTGCTCCAACAAGCCGCCGGGGTTATCCCGCAGATCAACGATCAGTCCCTTAAGATCCGTGTTTTCTTTTTCCAGATCCTTGAGCGCCTCTTCCACATCCGCTGCTGTATTTTCCCGGAAATTGGTGACCCATAGATACCCGTAACCCGGTTTCAATGTCAGATACCTGACAGACTCCATTGGAATAATCGCGCGCTCCAGGGTGAAATCGAGCAGTTCCGGCGCACCCTCGCGGTATATGCTGATTTTTACCTCACTGCCCGCTTCCCCGCGCATCGTATCGACTGCTTCCCAAAGCTTTAAATCCTTGGTGCGTTTGCCCTCTATTTTGACAATGACATCCTGGGCCTGCACACCGGCCTTGTAGGCGGGGGTGCCCTCTATTGGAGAGATGACCGTCAAACGGCCGTCCCGTTTGGTAATAACAATTCCGATACCCCCAAACTCGCCTTTGGTCTCGGTCTGCAGCGCCTTATACGCGTCGGGCGGCAGAAACGAGGAATGCGGATCCAGACTGCCCACCATTCCATTGATGGCCTCTTCAATCAACTCCTTGGTGTCCACCTCCTCCACATAATTTTTCTCGATCTCCTCGAGCACATCGCTAAACAGCTTCAAACCCTGATAGGTTTCAGCGGACTTTGTTTGCTCTGCGCAGACGCTGGCTGCAGAGACCAGGATAAAAATAAAAGCGGTGATAAGCGCCGGCACACCGCTTTTTGTCCCTTTTCTGTGCAGTAAGGCCATGGGTAGTTCTCCTTTTAGCGGTTATCGATCCATTTCAAGGGATTGACAGGTTCACCGTTATGACGGACTTCAAAATACAGAGCCGGCTCCGAAAGCCCTCCGGCATCGCCTGCCGTGGCAATCACCTGCCCGGCCTCCACCCGTTCGCCTTTGTCCGGGAAGATTTCTTCTGCACGGGCATAAACCGTATGATAATTATTGCTGTGGGCGATGATGACAACATTGCCGTAGCCCTTCAGCCAGTCCGCATAGACAACCCTGCCCGCAAAAACAGCCCGCACCGGCGTCCCGCGGGAGGACTTGATTTCAATACCATTTCGGAAATTGACGGCTCCGGAACCCGATTGCCTGTGCTTGCCATATGTTGATTTAATTTTACCCTCTACCGGCATATTTAGCAAGCCCTGATGTGCGGCAAAAGAGGCTGTCTTCTCCCGGCCGGCCCCGGATTGTTTTTTCAGCCGGGACATTACCCTGTCCAGACGGGCCGCTGTCTCCTGCAAATACGCAAGAGTATCCAACCGACTGGATTTTCTGCTCCGGATCTTCTCCAACAGGGCCCTGCGCTCAGCCTTTTGCTGCTTCACCTGCAGAAGTGCCTTTCGCCGTTTTTTTTCAAGCTCGCTTTTTTCCGAGCGACGTGCCTTAAGCTCGGCCAGCAGGCTGTTTAATGCGGATTTTTTCTCAAGTATCCGGGCAACCACCCGCTGATCCTGCTCCAGAATTTTCTCCAATGCCGCCTTGCGGATCATCAGTTCATTAACAGAACCGGCCGAAGCCAGCAGATTTACCTCCCCCATCTGCCGCATCTTATAAAGCGCAGCAAGCCTTCTGCAGGCATGGGCTCTCTCCGATGCCAGGGCCTTCTCCAGCCGATCAGCCTGTTTGCGCTTTTTTTTAATCTGCCCCCTTACAGCATCCAGTTCACTGCGTACGCTGCGGAGATTGCTCCGGGTCTTGGAAAGCTTTCTCTCCTCTGCATCCAGCGCATCCAAAATCTTCCGTTCCTGCCTGCTGCAGGAGGCTGCCGCGGATTTATGCGCTTCAATCTTTTCTTCTATTTCCGAGAGCTCCTTTCGCACCGCCGCAATATCATCGTTTTCGCCGGCCGCATCAGGACAATCCCCCTGGAGCCGCACAAATTTTTTATCGCGGCACACAAAGCCGGTATCCCCCTCATGGCTCACCTTTAGCCAGCCGCCGAGCCGGGACAGCACCCGCAGCCGGCTCCCCCCGGCAAGAACCTTCAGTACCTGGTGATGCCGGCCCGGCCCGGCGCGCATATTCAATCCTTCTGCCTGCACCACTGCAGATGCCGGCTTCTGCCCGGTTTTCGCAGGCCCGGCCGCCAGGCAGATTGCTGCAACAGCAAAAAGAACCGCTATATTCTTAAAAACCGCTTTAGGGAAAAATGACATCCAGCCCACCCTACAACTGTACTTGAAAAAATGATAAGCCCGCAGATAGAGGCCGGCAGAAAACAGATCTCGTAAGATGAGAAAAGGATCTCCGGCCCGAAACGTGGAACGGTGCCCATATAGGTCAGGCCCAGCAGCAAAAGGCCGGCTGTGCCGCCTGCAAGCCCCAGAAGCAGAGATTCCAGATAAAAAGGCGACTTGATAAAGGCCTCATCCGCCCCCACGATCCACATAATTTCAATTTCCTCGCGGCGGGAATAAAGAATCAGACGAAGAGTATTGGCTACAATAAAGGCTATGGCAACAACAAACATTATCACCAGGGCCAGACCGGTAACCGTAAAGAGGTTATAGACGCCGGAGAACTGACTGAGCCATTTCTGTGCATACTCCACGTCATCAACGCCTTCGATGGCTGCCACAGAAGCCGCCAGTCTGCCTATGGCCTCGAGATCTGAAGTAGAGCCGCGCAAACGGATCTCAAAAGCATCCGGCAACGGGTTTGTTTCCAGGCCCTCAAGCAGGCCGGACTGTTCCCCGATATCGGCATGCAATTGAGCAAAAGCCTTTTCTCTGGGGACAAACACAACCCCGCCTACTGTATCCATAGCCTTTATCCGGGACTCAATCGCATCCAGGCGCTTTTGCGGCAATTGCCCGTCCACATACGCCATTACGCGCACTCCCTGTTTCCATACGTCCAGAAACTCCGTGGCGTTGATATAAAACAGGGTAAAAGCACTGACAATAAAAACCGCGAGCGCAATGGTCACCGCACAGATCCCATACAGGGAAAGATTGTTCCGGATATCGCGCAGCGCCCTCCGAACGTTCTGGCCGAGCATTAACAAAACAGGGGTTTTACGCATCAGTTGCCGGCTTCGTCTTGCATCCGCCCGCGCTCAAGCCGCAGCACCCGCCCTGGGCAGCTCTGGATGAGCCCGGCATCATGGGTTGCTATAATCATTGTGGCACCGCGCCGATGGGCCGCCCGCAGCAATCCGAAAACATGGCCGGCGGAATCAGGATCCAGACTTCCGGTAGGCTCATCAGCCAGGATAAACCTGGGACGCCCCACCATGGCGCGGGCAACAGCCACCCGCTGCTTCTCTCCGCCGGATAGCGCCGGAGGATACTGCCGGGCCCGCTCCGCCAGGCCGACAACTTCCAGTTCGGCAAACACCCGGTCTTTGATATCCTCCGGACGCATCCGGGCTACCTCCAGGACCAGGGCTACATTCTCAAACACCGTCCGCGTTGGAATCAGTTTGAAATCCTGAAAAACAATGCCGAATTTGCAGCGCAGCCAAGGAATCTGCCGGCCCTTTACGCGGGCCAGGTTCATCCCGTCGACAAGCACGGCTCCGTCTGTGAAGACCTCGCCCTTGTAGAGCAGTGCCAGCAGGGTGGATTTGCCTGCTCCGCTGGGGCCGGTTACAAACACAAAATCCTGCTCATAAACCGAAAGGCTTATATTTTTTAACGCCGTTACGGCTCCGTACTGCTTGCAAACGCGGATAATCCGGATCGCTGCACCTTTTCCCGGCGGCATCCAGGGGATATGGTCCACAGCTGCCTGCACTTCTGTCATAGCAAATCACGCGCCCCTGATCTTATCGATTGACGGTGCCGGAAATTTTCTGCTATTGAAAAAGGGAGCTTAAGGAGTGCTGTTGCCAGTTTTTCTTGCTCCCCCCGCTGATCCCTTAAATTTCGGCTTCTTCCAGTCAGTGGGGGTTTTTTACCGAAAACAGGGCGGCAAATCAAGCGTTTCTTCCATCCCCGGCCGCAGCCCGGGGCAATTGCAGTTCACGGAAAAATCAACGCAAAATGCTCTCGTAAAAAGTCAGTTTGGGAAGGAATTCGACAAAGACCGGAATTATCCGGACGCTTTGGCGGGTGGATAATAGGTGGCGCAGGCGTCTTCGGATTCCCATACAGCAACACGGGCGACGCTTACCCGTGAAGTATCCAGCCTCTGCTGAACCTGCCGGCAGATAAAGCGGGCAATATTTTCGGAGGAGGGGTTGGCGTCCCGGAAATAGTCCAGCTCGTTTAAAAATTTATGGTCCAGCTGCTCCATCACTGCCGCAACATGGCCTTTGAGCTCCCCGAAATCAATCAAAACTCCGGCGCTGTTTAGCTCCTGGCCGGCCACAAACACCTCTATGTGCCAGTTGTGGCCGTGCAGATTCTCGCATTTTTCAGTGACCAGCTTCAACTGATGGGCTGCCGCAAAACGGGCTGCCACCTTGAGCTCGTACATGGACCCTGTCCTTATCTGGCGGCCTTGGCACCGCCGCTCTTAAACAGCTTTTTGATCCGGGTGGTAAACTTCTCAGATTCAATCCGGGAAAATTCCCGCAGCAGCTCTTCCTGACGCTTATTGAGGTGCTTGGGAGTTCTCAGCTCCACCTGGACAATCTGATCGCCCCGGATATTGCTCCGCAGCGAGGCAATACCCTGCCCTGGCAGCCGGAATGTATCTCCGTATTGTGTGCCGCCCGGGATGGTAACCGTTTCCTCGCCTTCCAGGGTGGGTACTGTCACTTCCTCTCCCAGGGCTGCCTGGACAAAAGAGAGCTCCACCCGGCAGATCACATCGTTGTCGCGCCGCTCAAAGTACTCATGCGGCTTTACCCGAAGGAAAACATAGAGATCGCCCGGAGGGCCTCCGTTGGCGCCGGGCTCTCCTTCTCCGGCCAGACGCAGTTTGGAGCCGTTGTCCACCCCGGCCGGTATTTTGAGAGCCACCTGCTTGGAATCCACCACCTGGCCTCTGCCCCGGCACTGGGTACACGGTTCCTTTATAATGCGGCCTTCGCCTCTGCAATGCGGACACGTGCTTTTCACCGAGAAAAATCCCTGCGTCCGCACGAACTGTCCCGTCCCCCGGCAATGGCTGCAGGTTTCGGGCCGGCTGCCGGGCTTTGCCCCCGAGCCTTCGCAGGTGGGGCAGACCGTCATTTTCTCTACCTCAATCTCTGTTTCCAGGCCGAAGGCCGCGTCCATGAAATCAATAGAAAGATCATAGCGCAGATCCGCGCCTCGCCTGGCGCTGCTCTGCCCCCGCCTGCCGCCGCGGAAACCGAAGAACTCCTCAAAAATATCGCCGAAGCTGGAGAATATGTCTTCAAATCCACCGGCGCCGCTTTCTGCGCCGTTCATACCGTTTAAGCCTTCATGGCCGAACTGGTCGTAAATCTTTCGCTGGTCCGGATCAGAGAGCACCTTATAGGCTTCCGCCGCCTCTTTAAACCTCTCTTCGGCCTCCTGGTCGCCGGGGTTTCGGTCCGGATGATACTGCAGGGCTACCTTGCGGTACCTGGACTTAATTTCCTGCGCATCGGCATCGCGACTGACGCCGAGCACTTCGTAATAATCGCGTTTGGAACTCATGGATCTCCTTCTCGATTCCGCTGTATGCTGCTTTCGGCTTGTGCTGCAGTGACTGACTTCCTTCTGTCTGAATATTTCGCGGCAGCCTGCTCAGACTATCAAAACCGCTTGCAAGCGCTTCATTATATGATATGAAAGTGAGGTCTTTGAACTTTTATCCGATACCGTAATGCATAAAAACGGAATGTCAACATGGAACTTGGCTTTATTAAAGATATGTTCAACAGTATCGCCCCCCGCTACGACTTTCTCAACCGTCTGCTGAGCCTGCGGCAGGATGTGAGATGGAGGCGGCAGATGATAAAAGCGACAGCCGTTCCCGAAGGAGGACGGGTGCTGGATGCTGCCTGCGGCACCGGCGACGTTGTAACGGAACTCGTGCGGAACAAATCGGGCGTTCATGCCGTAGGAATCGATTTTGCCCCGCAGATGCTTGTCATTGCCCGGCAAAAAATCAAACAGCTCTCCCCGCCGCCGGCCGGCACAGATCTGCTTGCGGCAAATGTACTGGCCCTGCCCTTTGCCCGGCAATCCTTTGACGCCATTACTATTGCCTTTGGCATCCGCAATATTATGGACCGCAAGGCAGCCCTGCGGGAATTTTACAGTCACCTCAAGCCGGGCGGAACCCTGGCGGTGCTGGAGCTGGCCACCCCGAAACACCGGCTGCCAAGGTATGTATACCTTGCCTATTTCGAAAAAATCCTTCCGGCAGTAGGTGCCTTTTTCTCCAAAAACCATATGGCCTATCGCTATCTGCCGGCCTCTGTAATACGGTTTCCGGAACCGGAAGCCTTTGCCGGGCTTATGGAGCAGGCCGGATTTGTCAATATCCGGTGGAAGGCTTTAACACTTGGCCTTGCAACGCTGTATACCGGGATAAAAAAAGAGCGGAACATAAGCTGAGCATTTCCGAGTCAGGCTGAACAAAGGCGGCTTTTAAGCTTTGGCTGCGGTTTCGCCCAGGATGGAGGAGGAAATGATTGCCTGGATGCAGACTTCCAGTTGCACACAGGCAACACCGAACTCGCTGACAGCATCCTGGATCAACTGGCGCACCCGCGGCGACAGGAGGGATTCATAATCCGGATGTCTGCTAAGTTTGTTTAAAAAGGCGACAACCACGCAGGCTTCCCTGCATTCCCTGCTGATCAGTGGGGCGAGCCGGGCGGCAAGCCCTTCCGAAATGCCGTATCGCTTAAGGTCAGAGAGGGAGGCCACGGTTTCTATACAGGCATATGGATGATCCAGGCGGCAATTGATACGCTGCAGCAATCCTTCCAGCTCCCTGTGCCGGTTCTCCGGCGGCGTATCCAGCAGCCGCAGGCCGTCTGCTTTCGCCGGGGCTTTGCTGCATCTTAGCCTGCGAAGAAACGTCGGAATATCCAATTCCTCTGCCACGGCGTCTGCATTGACCGATAAAAGGCTCTCGCCATATCCCTTCATTTTTTCTCCTTTTGTTTCCGCAGAGCAAACCCTCCGACCCGCGCTATTTCTTCAGCCCCCGGCTGTCCCCGGGAATTAACCTGCCGATAAGGCAGCAATTTTATTGGGACAGCGTTATTTGGATTCTGTTAAGTCAATTCCTGCTGCGTGTCAAGATAAAATTGACATGAAGCCCACTCATTTTCCCTGTTTTTCTCAGGGCTTGAGATCCTCTTTCGAAAAAAGACCGGGGCGAAGCCTCATCCGGTTTGCTTTTCACAAAATTCGCAGTCCACATCTTCCAGAATTTCTTGCAGATATTTTACCTCCCGGCGATTGAGAAACGGCCGGATTTTTTCCGGATGCAACAAACCGGGCATTTCGTAATAGGACTTTAAGAGTTTGACAACATCAAGCCTGTCTGTCAGCCCCTTTTCCGAACGCGGCTTCTTGGCATAACGGTTTAATTTCATCGCAACCAGAAGCTCAGGTTTAAGGATGCGTATGCTGTGGGCATTCATTCCCAGCAGATTGGTGGTCTCCTCCGGATCTGCCAGGATATACTGAATCAGCTGCCGGCGCACCGGACGGCTTGGAACGGATAAAAAATCCACATAGATACCGGTCTTTCTGTGGATCAGGCTGTGATTGACCGTATCCGAAGTTTGAAAATAACTCTCCAGAACCTCCCTCCGCTCCGGGGGCAGATCGTCTTCCAGAAAATCCTGAAAATCAGCCTCCGGTAGAATTACATCAATATCAAAGGTGATCCGCGGCTCCACCGGCGGCTGGATGTATTTCGCTGCCGCAATCGCACCCACCAGAACGGCGTCCTTGTAGAGCCGGGAAAGATCGAGAATAGCGCGGTCAAATGTGGTAATCCCCGCATCGTCGCTGAAATAGTCAAAAAAATGCTCGGTCACCAGAAAACACTGAATATTGTCGCAGGAAGTGATGGTCTGCTGGATCATATGCTGCTCCTTGGCTCCTGTGTGCGCTGAAAACCCTTGCGGAAATGAAAATCCGGCGGAAAACCCCTCTTCTTTCTTGATCTATCGGCTCCTGACCTGATATACTCAAGGTCAAGAGCAATAAATTTGCCCCGCAGCCCGGGCTTGTATAAATGCTGCGGGCACAGACAGGCATCATATCTTAAGCGGCAATTACAATAAAGCAGGAAAGGGGCCCGAGCCATGAGCGGCAAAAAAGTGCTGGTGGTTGACGACGATCCGGACTTTAACATGATTGTTCAAAAACACCTGAAAAAAAGCGGTTTTGCGGTTGAAGGCGCCTATAACGGAGTGGAGGGTATGGACAAAATCCGGCAGAACCCGCCGGATGCGATTGTGCTGGATGTCATGATGCCTGAAAAAAGCGGCCACGACGTCTGCCGCGAACTGAAAGCGGATCCGGAGCTTTCGGAGATTCCGGTGGTGCTGCTGACCAGTGTCGGCTCCCGCGTAACCTCGGCAGACCCCGATGTCGCGCCCACAAATTATTCTCATTTCGACAGCATGTGCACTGAAGCAGATGACTACCTGGAAAAACCTGCTTCCGGGGCTCAGATCGCCGAAGCCATTAAGCAGCTGATGGCCGAATAAGCCCTATTCTTCCGCTCCATCCGTCTCGACGGGCAAATAAACCGTAAACACCGAGCCTTTGCCCGGTTCGCTGTCAACCGAAATGGTGCCGCCGATAGAGGCCATCATCTCCTTGGCAATGGACAAGCCCAGGCCCGTTCCCGATATCATACGCGTTTTTTCGCTCTGCACCCGATAGAAACGCTCAAAAATCTTATCCAGATAATCTTTTTCAATGCCGATACCGTTGTCCGCTATGGCAACTGCGATGTAGGGATCGGCAAACTCCACGCTTACCCTGATCCTGCCGCCTTCGGGTGTATAATGAATCGCATTGGTCAGCAGGTTGGAAAAAATGCTCTGCAGCGCAATGGGGTCGGCCCTGACCGCAGACAGGGGCTCGTCAGGAAACTCCATACGGAGTTCGTGGGATTTCTCCTCTGCCTTGGAGCGGTAAAATTCCACGGTATCCGAAAGTATCCGGCCCGGATTCGGCGTGCTGCCCTGGCCGGATATCAGCCCCGTTTCAATGCGGGAGATGTCGAGAAGATCGCCGATCAGCGACAGCAGCGTGTTGGTCCGTTCCCTGGCACGGAAAAGAATATGGGGACTGTCAATATGGTTTTTGCTGTTTAGCTCCTCCAGCACGATGCTCAGCTGTTCATGGATGGTGGACAGCGGAGATTTGAGCTCATGGGAAACCTTGGCCACAAATTCGGATTTAAGCCGATCCAGAAGCTTGATAGCGGTGATATCTACCAGGATCACGACAGAGCCAAGGTTCTCCTCCTGTTCACCGCTTACCGGGTGCCCCTTGGCCAGAAAATATTTCTCCCGGGAACGGCCGAACTCATATGTAGGCGACCCATCTGCTTCCTCCTTTGCCTTCTCCGGTATACTGCAGACAAAACGGCAGAAGTCCATGTCGGAAACATAGGATTCAATGGGCTCTCCCGGCCGGGTATCCGGATCAAGTCCGAAGTGCTTCTTGAAAAAAGGATTCATCAGCACCACATGGCCCTGCTCATCAACAACCAGCGCCCCGGAGGGGAAGGACTCAATGATGGCCTGCTGCCGGCTTTGAGAGGCCATGATTTCAGCCTGAAGCAGCTGCACCTGGGTCTTTTCCAGTTCGTCGCGGATCCGGAGCTCTTC
Organism: Desulfosalsimonadaceae bacterium; assembly: GCA_046482325.1. GTDB lineage: Bacteria > Desulfobacterota > Desulfobacteria > Desulfobacterales > Desulfosalsimonadaceae > M55B175. The sequence goes on along the minus strand of JAWOFF010000182.1, from coordinate 20,264 downwards.
GCGTAAGTCATGGAAGAAGCCGATTGTGGCAACCTCCTGCTGGTCTTCGTAGATAATCGCGGCATTTAGCAGAATGGGAACAATGGTCCCGTCTTTCCGCTTGCCGTCAATCTTGCAGGATTTTAACTTCCCTCTGCCGCCATAGTCATCCGAGCGCAGCTTGCGCATCACCTCCTTTGCGCCGTCGCCGGCGTAGATGTCGCGGATATCAATTTCAGTGTAGGCCTCTTTTCCTGTATACCCGGTTATCTCAGAGGCTGCATCATTGAAGATTATAATGTTGCCCTGCATATCGGCGGCAATAATGCCGTCGACAGCGCTTAAAATGAGCTTCTGCAGAAAGGCGTCAGAACGCTTCAGGGCCTCCCTCTGTTCAATACCGTTTGCATCCATACCGAAAACTCCGCGCTCTGCCGGCGGCACTTAAAAAACCATACAACCTAAATTGAAAATCCCGGAGGGTTTGAAATTTTTAAAACTAAAAATGGCTTAAATACCTTAAAATAATTCAGAAATAAATAGGTTTAAAAATTTGAAACGCTCAGTTTAGGTACAAAAAAGGCTGCGGAGGTAGCCCGCAGCCCGTATTGCCGAAGTGGCTGAGGGTACAGGATTCGAACCTGTGTTAACGGGGCCAGAACCCGTCGTCTTGCCACTAGACCAACCCTCAGCAATATAAAAAAATTATCAAATCCCAAATTGCTGTCAAGATAAATTTTCTCTCCGTTTTCCCCCGGAATCTAGTCCTGCTGCTGCTCAATATAGCGGACAGCATCCTGCAGGCGCCGAAGGACTGCGTCTTTTCCCAGCACGGCAATCATTTCAAAAATTCCAGGGCTGACGGTCTTTCCCGTCAGAGCCACCCGCATGGGCTGGGCGATTTTTCCCAGCTTGAGCCCGTATTTTTTCATAACCTGCTCAAATACCGGCTCCAGGGAGTGCTGGTCCAGTGCGGGGGCTTTTTCAAGCTCGGCGGCAATCTCTTTCAGGGGATCCAGAATGGCCGGCTTGAGAAACTTTCTGGCCGCCTTTTCTTCAAAAGTGACTGTCTCAACAAAATAGAACCGGGCCGCATCCGCCATTTCCACAAAGGTTTTGCTCCTGTTCTTCAGTGTAGCCACCACGCTTTCCAGGTACGCGCCGGGCCTCGCATCAATGCCCCGTTCCTGCAGAAAGGGAATCAGCCGGCGGGCAAGCTCCTCTTCGGATTCTGCACGGATGTGCTCGGCGTTTAACGCCAGGAGTTTTTCCGGATTGAACACACCGGCGGAGCGGCCGATATGTTCCAGGTTGAACTTCTCGATCAACTCCTGCCGGGTAAAAAACTCCTGATCTCCGTGGGACCAGCCAAGGCGCACCAGATAATTTACCATGGCCTCCGGATGGTAGCCCATGTCCCGGTATGCGGTAACCGACATCGCCCCGTGCCGCTTGCTCAGCCGGGTCTTGTCATGGCCCAGGACCATCGGAACGTGGCCGAAGACCGGCACCCGGCAGCCCAGGGCCTCGTAGAGCTGAATCTGCTTGGGCGTGTTGTTCAGATGGTCGTCGCCCCGGATAATTGTATTGATATTCATAGTGATATCATCCACCACCACAGCCAGATTGTACGTCGGGCTCCCGTCGCTGCGCTGGATAATGAAGTCATCCAGCTCTTCGTTATTAAAGGCGATATTCCCCCGAATCCGGTCCTCTACAATGGTGGTGCCGACAAGCGGAGCCTTAAAGCGCACCACCGCTCCTTCGCACGGGCCCAGATTCTTTTCCCGGCAGGTTCCGTCGTATTTGGGCTTCCCGCCGCTTTCCATGGCCTGCTGCCGCATCTTTTCCAGTCTTTCCGCCGAACAGGTGCAGTAATAAGCCTGTCCCGCGGCAAGAAGCTGCTGTATATGCTGCCTGTAGACCTCAAGTCGCAGGGACTGATAATACGGGCCCTCATCCCAGTCAATGCCGAGCCATTGCAGGGCATCGAATATCGCCTCCACTGAAGCCCTTGTAGAGCGGCTAACATCAGTATCCTCAACCCGGAGGACAAAGTGCCCCCCGCAGTGCCGGGCATAAAGCCAGTTAAAAAGCGCTGTGCGCGCACCGCCCAGGTGGAGATATCCGCTCGGGCTGGGCGGAAACCGGGTAATAACCTGCCTGCTCATAATATATTCCAGCTATTGTTCATTGGTTGATAAAAGAATGGATAAATTTATATTGGATACCATAGACAACGCTTGAACTCAAGGACAATGCGTGTCATTTATAGGAATTTCCTTGACAATCAAAGAGATTTGCCCTAAAAAAAAGATCATCAGAATCGGGACAAATCAATTTATGAATATGAATATCAAATAGTTAGGAGATAATATGGCAGTACCCAAACATAAGGTATCCAAATCAAAAAGGGATAAACGGCGGACCCACCAGAAAACTGCGGTCCCGAATATTTCCAAATGCCCGCAATGCGGTGAGCCCAGACTGCCCCATCGGGCATGTCCGGAATGCGGATCATACAAGGGCCGCCAGGTCAGAGAGACCAAAGAATAGCAGGCCGGAACAGACGACCGCCCCATTCCGGCATCCTGCCGCTTGTTTGCAAAAACCCGCCAAACTGAGGTTTCAAACGGAACAATGAATCGTACCGTAGTGGTGACCGGAGGCTCCAGAGGCATCGGCCGCACTCTGTGCCGGGCATTCGCGGAACCGGGCGTGCATGTCTGCTTCACCTTTCATTCCGGCCGGCAGGCCGGCGAAGAAACGGCCGGGGCCATTACAGCCGCCGGCGCAACGGCCCTGCCCGTGCGAGCCGACATCAGCGACAGCGGGGAGGCAAACGGTTTTTTCAAACAGGTTGTCGAGACCACCGGCCGGGTGGATGTACTTATAAACAATGCCGGAATTGCAAAAGACAGCCTGATTCCGCGCATGAAAGAGGCAGACTGGGACAGCGTCATTGCGACCAATCTCAAGGGAGCATTTATCTGCACCAGGGCAGTCAGCAGACAGATGATGAAGCAGAGATCCGGGCGCATCATCAATATCACGTCTGTTGCAGGCGTTGCCGGCAACCCCGGCCAAGCCAACTACTCCGCAGCCAAGGCCGGGATGATCGGGCTTACCAAAACGACGGCGAAAGAACTTGCCGGCCGCGGCATTACAGTCAACGCCATTGCCCCGGGCTTCATTGAAACCGATATGACCGCTTCTTTTACCCAAAGCGCAAAGGATGCCGTTGTCGCCCAAATACCTGCGGGGCGCGCCGGGACGCCGGAGGATATAGCCGGAGTCGCGCTTTTTCTTGCATCCGGCCAGGCCGCCTACATTACCGGCCAAGTCATTCATGTAAATGGTGGATTATATACATAAGACAGAGGAGACCGTCATGACCATAGAAGATAAAGTCAAGAAACTGATTGCCGAAAAACTGGATATAGACGCCGCCGAAGTGGTGCCGGACGCTTCTTTGATTGATGATCTGGGTGCGGATTCGCTGGCAATTGTAGAACTTATCATGACAATGGAGGAAGAATTTGATATTGAAGTACCTGACGAGGATGCGGAAAATCTTTTGACCGTAAAAGACGCCATTAATTATATCGCAGACAAGACATAGTCTTCGGTGAAGCCGCCGGAGCCTTCTTTTAATGCTGTCCGGAACGGTATGTATATGAATGATACAGCAGCTGTCGCAATCGGAAGCGACCACGCAGGATACGAACTCAAAGAAATCTTGAAAGCCGCTTTAAACGGCTATGGCATAGAAATCGCAGACTACGGCACCCACGGGGAGGACTCCGTTGATTATACGGAATACGGGGCACGCGTGGCCCTGAAAGTCTCCTGCGGCGAGTACAGCCGGGCAGTTCTGATCTGCGGCACCGGTCTAGGTATGTCCATGGTGGCCAACCGTTTTGCCGGAGTGCGTGCCGCTCTGTGCAACGACATGTTCTCTGCTATCATGTGCCGGCGCCACAATGACGCCAATATCCTTGTACTCGGAGGGCGGGTGGTCGGCAGGGATCTGGCATGCGAAATTCTGCGCGTCTGGCTGCAGACCTCTTTTGAAGGAGGCCGTCACGCAGAACGTATCGCAAACATGGATACCCGGACAAAACCGCCGTCTGCTGAATAACGCAATCGAGGATGCTATGAAAAATAATCAAAGAAACATCGACATCATTGATTCCACTGATCCGGAAATCGCAGAGGCCATTTCCCTGGAATACGACCGGCAGAGGCACACCCTGGAACTTATTGCTTCGGAAAATATCGTGGGACCTGCTGTCATGGCGGCCCAGGCCAGCGTGATGACCAACAAATACGCGGAAGGCTATCCGGAGAAGCGCTACTACGGAGGCTGCGAGTATGTGGACAGGGCGGAAAACCTGGCCATGGAAAGAGCAAAGACCCTGTTTCAGGCCGAATATGCCAATGTGCAGCCGCACTCCGGGTCCCAGGCCAACATGGCGGTATATTTTGCCCTGCTGGAGCCCGGAGATGCGATCCTGGGGATGGACCTGGCCCACGGCGGACACCTGACCCACGGAGCAGGGGCCAGCTTCTCCGGCCGTTTCTTTAATTTTGTACATTACGGCGTACGAGAAAAAGAGGGAACGCTGGATTATGATCAAATCGCAGGCCTTGCAAAAAAGCACCAGCCGAAAATGATTATTGCCGGGGCCAGCGCCTACCCAAGAGTTATCGATTTCGAGGCTTTCGCCCGCATAGCTGAATCGGTGGGCGCCTATTTGCTGGTGGATATGGCCCATATTGCCGGCCTTATCGCCGGAGGCGTCCACCCCTCGCCGATACCGCATGCCCAGATTGTCACATCCACTACGCACAAAACGCTGAGAGGTCCGCGTGGAGGGCTGATCCTGGGCCGCAGCGGCCTGGCGCAAAAATTAAACAAGGAAATTTTCCCCGGAATTCAGGGCGGACCCCTTATGCATGTTATCGCGGCCAAAGCCGTTGCCTTTAAACTTGCACTGGAGGATGCTTTCCGGCGTTACCAGCGCCAAATCGTAGAAAATGCCCGCGCGCTTGCAGGCCATTTGATGGAAAACGGCATCGAACTGGTCAGCGGCGGCACCGACAACCACATGATGCTGGTAGATCTGCGCAACCTCGAAGTAACAGGCAAAAAAGCCGAAACCGTGCTCGAAAAAGCCGGTATTACGGTAAACAAAAACAACATCCCCTTTGACACCCAGAGCCCGTTTGTAACTTCCGGCATCCGTATCGGTACTCCGGCGGTGACCACAAGGGGAATGAAAACCGAAGAGATGCGCGTCATCGGTGATTTTATCGTAAGTGTGCTGAAGAACACCGATGATGAAGCCCTGATCCGGCGCACCGGAAGCCAGGTCCGGGAATTCTGCGAACAGTTTCCCCTTTTCCGGGATCCGGAATAGATCTGCATTTTCGCGGACCCCCACGCTATCCGAAAAGGAGGGCGCCTATGCCGGCCCGGATCAGCCGGCCCACATGGGACCAATACTTTATGGAAATCGCGGCGCTGGTTGCCAAACGTTCCACCTGCCTGAGGCGGGCGGTAGGCGCAGTGATAGTCAAGGACAAACGGATCCTGGCAACCGGTTACAACGGGGCACCGAGTGGTATTCGCCACTGTGAAGAGGTGGGCTGCCTGCGTGAACAGATGCAGGTAGCCTCCGGAGAGCGCCATGAGCTCTGCCGCGGTATTCATGCAGAACAAAACGCCATCATCCAGGCCGCATATCACGGCGTTCCCATTTGCGGGGCTGATCTTTACTGTACCAACCTCCCCTGTTCCATATGCACCAAAATGCTGATTAATGCAGGCATTAATAAAATATACTACCAGTCCGGCTACGCAGATGAACTGGCAAAGGATCTGCTCGACGAGGCGGGAATCCGCCTGATTCAAATCGCCGAAACCTAATCCCATGCCCGGCCGGGGCATGGAACAGGGAGGATAGAAGCCATGAAATGCCCTTTTTGCCGGGAAAACAACAACAGGGTAATAGACTCCCGGCTGAGCCGGGACGGTTCTGCCATTCGGCGGAGAAGAGAATGCATCTCCTGTAAGCGCCGGTTTACCACCTATGAATACATCGAGGAAATCCCGCTGATGCTTATCAAAAAAGACAAACGACGGGAGCTTTTCAGTCGGGACAAAGTGCGGGCGGGCCTTAAAAAAGCCTGCGAGAAGCGAGAGATCAGCATGAATGTTTTGGAGGCCTTTATCGAGGAACTGGAGCGTGATCTCCGCGAATCCGAAGAAAAGGAAATCCCCTCTTCGGTTATCGGCGAGAAGGTGATGCAGAAGCTCCATGAATTGGATAAGGTCGCCTATGTCCGCTTTGCATCGGTTTACCGGGACTTTAAAGATGTGAACGATTTTGTGGAGGAGCTGAAAACCCTGATTGTCCATCGCTGATAGCCACAGCTGACCATCATGGCTGTCCGCAGCCTGCAAGCGTGGCCTGAGACAAAGGAAAAAAACAAAGACGGGGGGAAAACGGCAGACAAGAGCCTGATTATCAAAAAATGGATGACCGATTTTACATGAAAATGGCCCTGGAGATGGCAGAAAACGGCCGTGGCTATACCTCGCCCAACCCCCTGGTAGGTGCCGTTGTGGTAAACGGCAACACCATTGTGGGCAAAGGCTGGCACCAGCGGGCGGGCGGGCCGCACGCTGAGGTCCATGCCTTGAATCAGGCCGGCGGCCTTGCAGAAGGGGCCATCCTGTACGTAACGCTTGAGCCCTGCAACCATTACGGGCGCACCCCTCCATGCACGGAAAAAATTATTGCAGCCGGCATCAGCCGGGTAGTCATTGCGGCAATGGACCCTAACCCCACGGTAACCGGAGGCGGCGCCGGCTATCTGGAAAAAAACGGGATCAGCATAACAGCCGGTGTATGCGAAGAAGAGGCAAGGCGCCAGAACGAAGCGTTTTTCAAGTTTATCCGGACCGGCCGGCCCTTTGTTATATTAAAATGCGCCGCAACCCTGGATGGACGAACAGCCGCCAGCACCGGGGACTCCAAGTGGGTTACCGGCCCGGCCTCCCGCCGCTTTGTCCATCAGCTCCGCCACGCTTCTGATGCCATTCTGGTGGGAGTGGATACGGTAAAAGCCGACAACCCCAGCCTGACCACCCGGCTTGAAGGGGAAAAAGGCGTGGATCCGCATCGTATAATCCTGGACAGCCGTCTTTCCATTCCCGAGAATGCGAAAGTATTGCAGTTGGATTCCGCTTCTGATATATTTATTGTTTTTCATGAGGCAGCAGACCGTGACAAGCCGGATCGCCTGGCGGCAAAAGGGGTCCGGCTGCTACGGGCGCCCCTGCAGGAGGGCTGGCTCGATCTTGACGCTGTTATGGAAATTCTTGGCGAACAAAACGTTGCCAGCCTTTTGATTGAAGGCGGCAGCCGGGTAATGGGCTCAGCGATAAGGAGCAGAATCGCTGATAAAATTTATTTTTTCTACGCCCCCAAAATCCTGGGCGGCGACGACGGCGCTGCAATATGCAGCGGCCCGGGCCCGCTACGGATGGCCGGCAGTGTGCCGATTGTGGACATAAGCGTAAAACGTTTTGAAGATGATGTGCTGATAAGCGGCTACATCAGCTATCCATCACGCTCCGGGCAGTGAAACAAGGCGGGTTGAAAGCATGTTTACGGGGATTATCGAGGGGATGGGGACTGTACGGGCGGCAGCAGGCGCCGGCCGCGGCATGCGGCTTTCCATCAACTCCGATTTCAGCATGGATGATACCCGCATAGGCGACAGCATTGCCGTAGACGGGGCATGCCTGACCGCTGTTGCCATAGCCGGCAAGCGCTTTGACGCGGACGTATCGCCCGAGACCCTTGACCGCACTACACTTCGGACAATTCATCCCGGCAGGCGGGTCAACATCGAACGGGCGCTTCGGCTCTCCGACCGGCTCGACGGCCACCTGGTTTCCGGCCACATCGACGGCACCGGCCGGATAGCCGCGAAAAATACAGTAGAAGGCGTAATCTGGCTGGAGATTTCCATACCCCGGGAACTGGCCCGATATACCATTGCCAAGGGCTCGGTTGCTGTTGACGGCATCAGCCTGACCATCAACCGCCTGACCGCGGCAGGCTTTGAATTGGCGATTATTCCCCATACCGCCGCCGCCACTACCATCGGGGGCAAACATCAGGGCGATGCCGCCAATATTGAAACGGATATGATCGGCAAGTACGTTGAAAAATTTATGCAGGAAGGCAGCAAAAACGCCAGCACAGAAAAACCGGAGGGCGGTGTGGATCTATCCCTGCTGCACAAAACCGGTTTTATTTAGCTGACCCAATACATCGCCGGCTCCCAGGGACCGGAAAGCGTATACAGGAGAATTTCGAAAATGGGACATTTAAGTGCGGAAGATGCCATCAAAGAGATCAAGAAAGGCAGAATGGTAATCCTGGTTGACGACGAAGACCGGGAAAACGAGGGCGACCTGACCATTGCGGCGGAGGCGGTGACCCCGGAGACCATCAACTTTATGGCCAAATACGGAAGAGGCCTTATCTGTCTTGCCATGACGCCTGAAAAGGTAGAGGCACTTGACCTTCCCATGATGGTCAGCAACAACACATCCCGGTTTCATACCGGCTTTACGGTATCCATCGAAGCCCGCCACGGCGTAACCACTGGCATATCGGCGGCCGACCGGGCTACTACCATCCAGACGGCAATTGCCGACAATGCCAAACCCGAGGACCTGGTTCGTCCCGGCCATGTTTTCCCCCTGCGCGCACGCCGCGGCGGCGTTATAGTCCGCACCGGGCAGACCGAGGGTTCCGTGGACCTGGCCCGGCTTGCCGGATTAAAGCCTGCTGCTGTAATCTGCGAAATCATGGACGAAGACGGCACAATGGCACGTATGCCGACGCTTGAAAAATTCAGCGAAGAACACGGCATCGGCATCTGCACCATTGAAAAGCTGATCGAGTACCGCATGCGGACCGAATCCTTTGTCCACAAGGCCGTGGAAGCAACGGTCCCCACTGCCCACGCCGGCACCTTCCGGGTAATCGTCTACGAAAACGACATGGAGGACCTCCAGCACATCGCCCTGATCAAGGGCGAAATTGACCCGGAAAAGCCCATCCTGGTGCGGGTGCACTCAGAGTGCCTGACAGGCGATATATTCGGCTCCCTGCGCTGCGACTGCGGTGATCAGCTGCATAAATCCATGGAGATGATGGAAGCCGAGGGTTTGGGTGTCCTGCTGTATGTCCGCCAGGAAGGACGAGGCATAGGGCTGGTTAATAAGCTCAAGGCCTATGTCCTCCAGGATGAGGGTTATGATACGGTGGAGGCCAACGAAAAACTTGGTTTTAAAGCCGATCTGCGCGACTACGGAATCGGTGCCCAGGTACTGGCGCATCTGGGAGTACGCAAAATGCGCCTGATCACCAACAATCCGAAAAAAATCGTCGGTCTTGAGGGCTACGGGCTGAGCGTCGTCGAACAGGTCCCCATCCAGATTGAGCCCAATGACTACAACCGCTGCTATCTGGAATGCAAGCGGCTGAAGATGGGCCATTACTTAAACATTGACACCACCCCCTAACGCACAGGCACTCATAAGCAAAGGAAACAGTCATGGCCAACATTATTGAGGGAAACCTGAACGCCCAGGGCAAACGGTTTGCCCTGGTGGTCAGCCGTTTTAACGACTTTATATCCGAGAAGCTTTTGAGCGGGGCCATAGATGCGCTGCAGCGCAGCGGAGCATCCGAGACGGCCATTGACGTCGTAAAAGTGCCCGGCTCTTTTGAAATCCCCCTGCTTGCCAAAAAGCTGGCCCGGGCGGGAAAGCACGACGCAGTGCTTTGTCTGGGTGCTGTCATCCGGGGCGCCACCCCGCATTTTGATTACGTATCGGCTGAAGTATCCAAAGGGATTGCCGCAGCCGGCATGGAAACCGGCGTTCCCGTTATCTTTGGCATTGTGACAGCAGATACCATCGAGCAGGCCATTGAACGGGCCGGCACCAAAGCCGGCAACAAGGGATGGGATGCGGCTGTTGCCGCCATTGAAATGAGCAATTTAATCGACTCCGTCGAAGGGATCGTTTAAATTTAATCATGAGCACCCGCCACCAATCAAGAGAAATGGCCCTGCAGATCCTTTACTGCATGGACATGCTGGAAGAACAGAGCCAGGAGCTATACGAGGCCCTCAGCGGTCTGCTGGCGCCCAGGCAGCCGCCTTCGGCCTTCTGCCGCCGACTGGTGGAGGGCGTTGTGGACCGTCTGGAGGAGTTGGACGGCATTATTGAGCAGCATTCCAGCAACTGGCGCGTTTACCGGATGAGCGGCGTGGACAGAAACCTGCTGCGGCTGGGGGTTTTTGAAATGCTTTACTGTGATGATATACCGGCAAAGGTCGCCATCAACGAAGCCGTTGAAATCGGAAAGAAATTCGGCACCGAGGAGACGGGACCCTTTGTCAACGGGGTGCTGGACGGGATCCGACAGTACAGACTGCATGATTCACCGCCTGCCGCACTGCACGAATAAGGGCTGTTTCCCCTTTGCGGCGGCGGTTATTCACTGGACAAACAACTGAGACAGCACATTAAAGGAGTCAGGTATGGAGTTACGCAAATATACGCTTCGCGAGGATGAAATTCCCCGTCAATGGTATAATATTCTCGCCGACATCAACGTTAATCCTCCCCTCGGCCCGGATGGCAACCCCGTCACCCCGGAGAAACTCTCCCCGGTGTTTCCGATGAATCTGATTGAGCAGGAGGTCAGCACTGAGCGCTGGATAGATATACCCGATCCCGTCCTGAACGTATTAAACATCTGGCGCCCCTCCCCCCTGGTCCGGGCCCTTTCCCTGGAAAAGGCCCTGGATACCCCTGCACGGATTTATTTCAAAAATGAAAGCGTAAGTCCGCCGGGCAGCCACAAGCCAAATACAGCCGTTCCCCAGGCTTACTACAACAAAGCGTTCGGCATTGAGCGCATGACCACGGAAACCGGGGCCGGCCAGTGGGGCAGCGCACTTTCCTTTGCCTGCGCCCATTACGGGCTGGAGTGCAAGGTCTTTATGGTCAGGGTAAGCTTTGACCAGAAACCTTATCGAAAATTCATGATGGCAACCTGGGGCGGCAACTGCGTTCCCAGTCCCAGTTCGGAAACACAGGCGGGCAGGGAGGCCCTGGAATTGGATCCGGATACACCCGGCAGTCTCGGCACCGCCATCAGCGAGGCCATTGAGGAGGCGGTAGCCGATGAAACAGGGAAAACCCGATACTCGCTTGGCAGCGTGTTAAACCACGTTCTTCTGCACCAGACCATCATCGGCCTTGAGGCCAGAAAACAGATGGATCTGGCAGGCGATTACCCGGACGTGATTATTGGATGCGCCGGCGGCGGCAGCAATTTTGCAGGACTGGCCTTTCCCTTTGTCAAGGACAAGATAGAGGGCAAACAAATTGAGATCCATCCTGTGGAGCCGGCCGGATGTCCCACGCTTACCAAGGCGCCCTTTGTCTATGACCACGGCGATACGGCCCGTTATACACCGCTTCTTCCCATGCACAGCCTGGGCCACTCCTTTGTCCCGCCTGCCTTTCATTCAGGAGGTCTGCGCTACCACGGCATGGCCCCGCTGGTAAGCCAGCTTGTGGACGAGGGGATTCTCTCTCCCCAATCCGTGAAACAGAGCCAGGTCTTTGAAGCCGGTATCCTGCTGGCGCGGACAGAAGGCATTATCCCCGCTCCGGAGACCACGCATGCCCTGGCCAGCGTTATTGCAGAGGCAAAAAAAGCCAGGGAAGAAGGAAAAGAAAAAGTCATCCTGTTCAACTGGAGCGGCCACGGGCTTTTGGATCTGACCGCCTACGACTCTTACCTCTCCGGCAAGATCAAGGATGTCGTACTCGCAGACGCCGATATCGCCGAATGCAAAAAAATCTATGCGGATTTTCCGGTTCCGCAGCATCTACACCACAAATAACGCCGGTATTTTCCTATGAAAGAGCCAGAAAAAAACAGTCTCCAACGGCGATGCCCCCGGCTCGGCAGCAAGGTGGGATTTTCCTACTGCCTGAGCGCAGGCGACGGGGACGGCCCCTGCTGGAAAATCTTTGACTGCTGGTGGGAAATTTTCGACGTGGAAGGCTATCTGCGGGAGCATCTGTCGGCGGAAGCCTTTGAGCGGCTTCGGCGGAAGGCCGAAGCTCCGCCGAGAAACAAGATTGCCAGCATTATCGAAATTGCTGAGCAGGCAAAAAAGAGACGCAACAGATAAGGAGGCGCCTTGATTATCAAAACACTGGCGGTTGGACCGATTATGGCCAACTGCTATATCATAGGCTGCGAAAACAGCAAGCAGGCCGCTGTTGTTGACCCGGGAGATGAGGCAGACAAGATCCTGACGGCCCTGTCCCGGGAGGGGCTTACCGTAAAATATATATTAAACACCCACGGCCACTTTGACCATGTGGGTGCTAACCGGAGGATGAAGGAGGTCACAGGCGCTGAGTTATTGATTCACTCAGCGGACGCTCCCATGCTTGACATGGTGCCTCAGGCGGCCGCAAGCTTCGGGCTTTCCGCGGAAAGCTCTCCCCGGCCGGATCGGACCATCGCCGAAGGAGATGCCGTCGCTTTCGGCGACATCACCCTCAGGGTCCTGCACACCCCCGGCCACTCTCCGGGCGGCGTTTCCTTTCACTGCGACGGCGCCGTTTTCGTGGGAGACACCCTTTTTGCAGGCTCCATTGGGCGCACCGACTTTGAAGGCGGTAATTTCAACACTCTGATTGCCAGCATCAAAAACAAGCTGCTGCCTCTGGGCGATGATGTGACCGTGTATACCGGCCACGGCCCGGCCACAACCATTGGCGAGGAAAAACGCCGCAACCCCTTTCTGCAGATGGCATGAACCCGGGGCCGGCGTCGCCCGCTTCCCCGCGGAGGCCCCGTTTCGGTCTAAAACGCGCCGAGCTGGCAGGGCTTGATTTTTATCTCAAGAGCTTCGCAGGCAGCGCATACCGTCATGGGCGCAACACCGAAACGCTCGGCGATCTGCCAGGCGCTGCGGCAGGCAAGGCGATCGTTTTCCAGGTTCTGCCGTATGGCAGTGGATAGTTCCGCATCCACTGTTTCCAGGGGCGTTACGATTTTTTTTTGGGGCGGATAGCCGAAAAGTCCGAGCTGGCACTCCATAAGATGAAGTCCCAGCTTATCGGCCCACTGCCCCACCTGCTCGGGCGGAAGGCCCGATTCCGCGGCAATCTGAAGCGCCTTCCTGCAGCGCAAGTTGCCATCCGGCGCCGCATTCTGAAGTGCCTCCTGTATGCCCTGCGCCTCTACTGCCTCCCTTTTATCCCGGGTCTCCGATGTCATCGCCACCTCCTCTGTTTAGGCTTTCCCGTTTCCGTTTGCAAAATAAACAAAAACAAACAAAATAACAACTCCCTTTTCGCCGCTGGTGAGGCCATGGGGATGCACACCGGCCTTAACTTGGGTTTAACTTGAACAAGGCCTCAGGGTCTGCTAAGCAGAGGGACATATCCCGGGCAGAAAATTGCTTCGGGCCACGGCGGCAGATGCGCCCCAGGGCCGGCATTTGCCGGAAAAATTTTCAAGCCGGAAGAAAGCCTGTAAAAAGATGAATCCTTGCATCAAGCGCCGACCCACCCGCAGAATCCATGTGGGAGCGACTCCGGTAGGCGGAGGCGCTCCCATTGCTGTACAATCCATGACCAACACCGATACCCGGGACGTAGGGGCAACCTGCGCTCAGATCCGGCGCCTGGAGCAGGCCGGCTGTGAGATTATCAGGGTGGCGGTGCCCGATGAAGAAGCCGCCCGGGCCATTGCAGGGATAAAAGAATACATCCGCATCCCCCTGATCGCAGATATTCATTTTGACTATCGCCTCGCTATTGCCTCAGCTCAAGCCGGCGCTGACGGGCTTCGCATCAACCCCGGAAATATAGGCAGCAGGAACAAAATTAAGGCGGTTGTCGATGCAGCAGCCGCCGAGGGCATCTCCATTCGTATCGGTGTCAACGCCGGCTCGCTGGAAAAAGATATTCTCAGCCGTCATGGCTCGGCCACCGGCGAAGCGCTCGTGGAAAGCGCACTGCGACAGATCGAGCTCATGGACGAACTGGGGTTTTCCCGGCTCAAACTCTCCATTAAATCCAGTGATGTCTGCCGCACGGCTGCAGCCTACCGGATGCTTGCGGACAAAACAGACCTCCCCCTGCATGTGGGCATTACAGAAGCAGGAGGCCTGTATACGGGAATTGTCAAATCCGCAATGGGCATTGGCATGATCCTGGCAGAAGGCATCGGGGATACCATACGGGTTTCTTTAACGCGGGACCCGGTGGAGGAAGTGCGGGTGGGCTATGAAATTTTAAAGGCGCTAGGCATCCGGCAGCGGGGGCCGGTCATTATTTCCTGCCCAACCTGCGGCCGCTGCCGCTTTGATCTGTTTTCTCTTGCAGAGGCGGCCGAGAGAGAACTGATGACCCGCACCACTCCAATAACCATCGCCATCATGGGCTGCCCCGTGAACGGGCCCGGCGAGGCCAAAGCAGCCGATATCGGCATTGCAGGCGGCAAAGAAAGCGGGGTGTTGTTCAAGCGCGGCCGGGTCGTGCGGAAAATTCCACAGGAAGAACTCCTTGAAGCACTGCTGCAGGCTGTAGATGAATTTGAGATTTAAATTGAAAATCCCGGAGGGTTTGAAATTTTTAAAGCTAAAAATGGCTTAAATACCTTAAAATAATTCAGAAATAAATAGGTTTAAAAATTTGAAACGCTCAGTTTAGGTGAAAGCAATGCATGATGACTTTATAGAAATGCACAAATGGTTACATTCATGATACAAATCCCAGATCCGGCAAGAGGAGAGCAATGAAAAAGGCAGACACAGCAATTCATCCCACCCGGGAGGAAAATTATCCGGAATGGTATCAAGAGGTAATAAAGGCCTCTGACCTGGCGGAAGCCTCGCAGGTCCGGGGCTGCATGGTAATCAAGCCCTGGGGCTATGCCCTGTGGGAAAATATTGTGCGGCATATGGACGACCTGTTCAAGGCAACGGGCGTAAAAAATGCCTATTTCCCGCTGTTTATTCCCATACATTTTTTGGAAAAAGAGGCACAGCACGTGGAAGGCTTTGCCAAGGAATGCGCGGTGGTCACGCACCACAAACTCGAAAAAGGGGAAAACGGCGAGCTGGTTCCTGCCGGGAAATTAAATGAACCCCTTATTGTGCGTCCCACCTCCGAGACTATCATCGGCGATTCCTTCTCCAGGTGGATCAAGAGCTACCGCGATCTGCCGGTTCTGATTAATCAATGGGCAAATGTGGTGCGATGGGAGATGCGGACGCGGATTTTTTTACGAACAAGCGAGTTCCTGTGGCAGGAGGGCCACACAGCGCATGCCACCCGGAAGGAGGCCATTGACCGGACCCACATGATGCTTGAGGTTTACCGGAAAATGGCGGAAGATTACATGGCCATGCCTGTTATTACAGGCGAGAAAACGCTTGCGGAAAAATTCCCCGGCGCTGAGACCACAACCTGCATTGAAGCCATGATGCAGGACAAAAAAGCCCTGCAGGCAGGCACATCCCATTTTCTGGGCCAGAATTTTGCCAAAGCCTCTGAGATTACCTTTCAATCCGCACAGGAGGCGGAAGAATACGTATGGACCACCTCCTGGGGGACATCCACACGGCTTATCGGCGGTCTGATCATGACCCACAGCGATGACAACGGACTCGTCCTGCCGCCCCGTGTTGCTTCTGCGCACGTGGTGCTGCTGCCCATCATTCGCTCGGACCGGGACAGGCAGATAGTTATGGACTATACAGAGAACCTGGCCGCCCGGCTGCGTCAGCAATACTACCATCACCGGCAGATAACCGTGGAAATTGATGCCCGAAACACCGGCGCCCGCAACTGGGACTGGATTCGAAAGGGCATCCCGCTGCGCGTGGAAATAGGGGCCAAAGACATTGAAAAGGACGCTGTGTTCGTCGGCCGCAGAGACAGGGCGCCGAAGAAGAAAACCAGCATTCAGAAGGATGAATTCGTGCATACCGTTACAGATATCCTCGAGGAAATCCAGAGCACGCTTTTTGAGCGGGCCCTGGCCTTCCGCGGGGAAAACACCCGGCGAATTGATGACAAAGAGGCTTTTGACGCCTTCTTTACCTCTAAAAACCTGGAGCAGCCAGAAATTCACGGAGGTTTCGCCCTGGCGCACTGGTGCGGCGAAACGAGCTGTGAAGAGCGCATTAAGGATCGCTTAAATGTCTCCATCCGATGCATCCCCTTTGAAGGGGAAAAAGAGGACGGCTCCTGCATCGAATGCGGGAAAAAAAGCCGCCGGCGCGTTGTATTCGCAAAGGCGTACTAGAGCGCCGGTGGAAGCACCCCCTCAATCCAGGCCTGGGGTGCGCGGGTGCTTTAAAAGGGCTGTATATGGACCGGCCCCAAAGAACGTGCTAGGGCAGAAATGATACGAATAGGCGACATACTGGACAAAATCAGCGAATATTATCCGGAGGCAGAGCTTGATATCATCAATCAGGCCTACGTCTATTCCGCCCAGGTCCACGAAGGCCAGGTCCGGTTAAGCGGCGAGCCGTATCTTTCCCATCCCCTCGAAGTTGCAAGCATACTGGCGGACATGCATCTCGATACCACCAGCATAGCCTGTGGTCTTCTCCATGATGTGGTCGAGGATACCCACACGACTCTCGAAGATATCGAGGAGCGCTTCGGAGAAGAAACGGCCAAAATCATTGCCGGAGTAACCAAGCTAAGCAAGCTTTCTCTCGATACAGCAAGGGCCAGGCAGGCGGAAAACCTGCGCCGGATGATTCTTGCCATGGCCGATGATCTGCGGGTCGTCCTGATTAAACTGGCAGACCGCCTCCATAACATCCGTACCCTGCACTACCATAAAAACGAGGCCAAAAAGCGGGAAATCGCCCGGGAAACCCTGGATATATACGCCCCTATCGCCTCGAGGCTTGGCATTTTCTGGATAAAAAGGGAACTGGAGGAGATCTCCTTTTACTATACCCAGCCTGAGGAATATGAACGGATCCAGCAACTGATCAGCAAAGAGCAGGACCAGCGCGAACATTATGTGGAAACAGTAAAGCAAATCATTGCCGAAAAAATGGAGGAGGCAGGGCTGCCCGCAAGGGTCTCCGGCCGGTACAAGCAGTTCTACAGCATCTACCAGAAAATGATAGAGCAGGACTTAAGCTTTGAAGAAGTCTATGATATTATTGCCTTTCGCATTATCCTGGATACCATTCCCCAGTGTTATGAAGCCCTGGGCATTATCCATGCCAGATGGCGGCCGGTACCTACAAAGTTTAAGGACTATATCGGCTTTCCCAAGCCGAACGGTTATAAATCCCTGCACACGACTGTAATCGGCCCTTACGGCGAACGCATGGAGGTTCAAATCCGAACCGAGAAAATGGAGAGGGTGGCCAACTCCGGCATCGCAGCGCATTGGAGTTATAAAGAGGGCCGGATTGCGGACAAGGAAAGCATCAACAATTTCGAATGGATTCAGAATCTGGTGGAAAACCATCAGGACAACTACGGCGATCCGGAGGAGTTCCTGGAAAACGTGCGGATTGACCTCTTTCCTGCGGAGGTCTACGTGTTTACACCCCAGGGCGAGGTCAAAAACCTCCCCCGGGGCTCCACCCCCGTGGATTTCGCCTATATGATCCACACCGACGTGGGGCATCAGTGCACCGGAGCAAAAGTCAACGGCCGTCTGGTGCCCCTGCAGTATGAATTAAGGACCGGAGAAATCGTCGAGATTATTACCACAAAAGGCCATAAGCCCAGCAGGGACTGGCTCAACTTTGTCAAAACGGGAAAGGCACGTTCACGCATTCGCCAGTGGATCAAGCGGCAGGAAAAAGAGCGCAGCATCAGCCTCGGCCGGGAGATGTGCGAAAAGGCTTTCCGCAAGCACCGCTTAAACTTTCACGATAAATTAAACTCACAGAAAATGCAGGAGGTGGCCGCAGAATTTAATTTTAAATCGGTGGATGACCTGATCGCCAACATCGGATACGGCAAAATCACCCCGCTCCAGGTAATCCGTAGGCTGGGACAAGACGAGAAGCCGGAGAAAGAGGAAAATATTCTGGACCGCTTCATCGGCCGGCGCAAGGGGAAAAAGAAAGAGGATGATCAGGGAGTGGTTGTCGACGGGATGGATGATATTCTGATCCGCTTTGCCCAATGCTGTCAGCCTGTACCGGGCGATCCCATAACCGGCTATATTACCCACGGCTCAGGAGTAACCATCCACCGCAAGGGATGCGTCAATGCAATGAAAATGAACCCGGAACGCGAGATACGGGTAGAGTGGAAAAAAGACACCGCCGGATCCTTTCCGGTCAAGCTCAAGTTCCGGGCCCGAGACCGCATCGGTCTGCTGGCTGAAATAACCTCCCTGATCAGCAAGGCGGACGCCAACATTATTGATGTACAGCTGGAAAGCCTGCCCAACAAAACCGTAACCGGCTATTTCACCCTCTCCATCGCCAATTTGGAGCACCTGGACACCGTACTGACCAAGCTTCGCAAGATTGATACAATGCAGGAAATCCAGCGGCTCTAGCCCTGTTGAGCCCTATTTCGGAGGTTTTTCCACCAGGCCCGAACGAATGCAGCGCGTACAGGCGTTTATTTTCTGAACCCGCCCGT
The DNA here is from genome assembly GCA_046482325.1 of Desulfosalsimonadaceae bacterium. Taxonomy (GTDB): domain Bacteria; phylum Desulfobacterota; class Desulfobacteria; order Desulfobacterales; family Desulfosalsimonadaceae; genus M55B175. Next base: position 1,504 of record JAWOFF010000182.1, on the reverse strand, counting down.
TGCGGATCGTCCGGACACGCTGCAGGTTGGGGTGAAACCGCCGCTTGTTCACGTTATGGGCGTGGCTTACATTATTGCCGACCAACGGGCCTTTTCCGCATATATCGCAGACTTTGGACATATCAGCTACTCCGCAGTAAAAAAATTGAAACGCTCAGTTTAGGTTAAAATATATTTATTTACTGGATATGCAACTCTTTGTAAAGCAATTTTTTAGCCTGCAGACCGGCTCCGCCTGTCCATTTCCTGCCGGCAGCGCTTGATATAGCTCCGGGCCCGGCTGTGGAGCTCAAGATCCCGGGGATAATCATCTACCACATTTTGAAACCGCCTGAGCGCCGCTTTGTATCGCTCCTGCTTGAAATAGAACTCGCCCACATAGAATTCATGCCCGGCCAGCGTTTTCTTGCATTTGCGGATGTGTTTTCCCGATTTTTTTGCGTACTTGCTTGAGGGGAACCGGCTCCGGAGCTTCTCAAAGGCTTTCAGCGCTTTCCGTGTTCGGGTTTGATCACGGTCAATTCCCTTCATCCGGTCAAAATAACAGCGGCCGACCTGATACTGGATATGGTCAATCCGGGGATCCGTCGGATGCAGGCGCTCAAAACGCTCATACGCGGATATGGCCTGCTCATACTCTTCCATGTGGTAATGGGCGTCTGCTATTTTTAGCTCCGCCTCTTCCGCATATTTGCTGAAAGGGTACCAATCCGTAATTTTCGAGTAAGCTTTAATCGCCTCGCGATATGCCTCATCGGCAAAGGCCTCTCTCCCCTCGCTTGCAAGCTTGGCGGCAGTTTTTTCTGTCTCGGGGGCAAACATGCTGCCGCAGCCATACCCCACAGCCAGCAGCAGGCAAAGCAGTCCCGCAGCAATTTTTTTCATAATTCCGGCAACGCTCCTGGTTTCAGGGTCTTTTTTTCCTCTGTTCCGAGGCTTCCACGAACTCTGCCGCCATGGATGCGGCCACAGCGCCGTCTCCCACAGCGGTAGCCACCTGCCTCAGGGGCGTATTGCGCACATCCCCCGCCGCGTATACACCGGGAACAGAAGTCTGCATGCGCCTGTCTGCTTCTATGAAACCCGCGGCGTCCAGCTTGACAGCATCCTTTAGAAAAGCCGTGTTGGGAAGCGTGCCGACCCAGATGAAGCAGCCCTCCACCGCCAGCTCATAGGAATTGCCTGTTTCGCGGTTTTCTATCACCACCCCGCTCACGCCGGCATCCGAGCCCTTAATGGCGGTTACCTGTGAGCTCCAGAGGATTTCAATTTTCTCATTTGCGAGCGCCCGCTCCTGCATAAGCCTGTCCGCCCGCAGCTGATCCCGGCGATGAATCAAATAGACTTTATCAACAAAGCGCGTCAGAAAGATGCTCTCCTGTACGGCAGTATTGCCGCCGCCCACCGCCGCGACCACCGCGTTCTTAAAAAAGGGCGCATCACAGGTAGCGCAGGTGGAGACCCCCCTGCCCAGGTACTCGTCTTCCCCGGCAACACCCAGCTT
>JAWOFF010000004.1:0-4388 GCA_046482325.1 Desulfosalsimonadaceae bacterium | reverse complement strand
TCCTCGGCGGCTGCATGGGCTCCACCGGGCCGGCCTCCATCAATCCGGCCACGGGAAAGCCCTATGGCCTGGATTTTCCCATGGTCACCATAGGCGATATGGTGCGGGCCCAGAAGGCCCTGCTCGATCACCTGGGAGTCTTTCGGATACTGTCCATGACGGGCGGCTCCATGGGCGGCATGCAGGCGCTGCAGTGGTGCGTGCAATACCCGGAAATGGTAGTCTCAGCCATTCCGCTGGCCACCACCTTGCGCCATTCCGCACTTGCCATTGCCTTCAACGAGGTGGCCCGGCAGGCCATCATAGCCGATCCCAACTGGAACAACGGCAATTACTATGAGGGAATCCAGCCCAACCTGGGGCTTTCCGTTGCCCGCATGATCGGCCACATCACCTATCTCTCCGATGAGGCCATGCGGCGCAAGTTCGGCCGCAGGCTCCAGGAGCGGAGCAATTTTTCATTCAACTTTAACGGTGACTTCCAGGTGGAGAGCTACCTGCACTACCAGGGAGCCAAATTCGTGGAACGCTTTGACGCCAATTCCTTTCTCTATGTCACAAAAGCGGCTGACCATTTTGACCTGACCCGGCAGAAGGGGCAGGAATCCGCCGTGGAAGCCTTTTCCCGCTCATATTCCCGCTTTATGGTGATCTCCTTTACCTCGGACTGGCTCTACCCGACGTACCAGTCCCGGGCCATGGTCAAGGCCATGAAAAAAAACGGCCTGGATGTGAGCTTCTGCGAAATCGAGGCGGAATGGGGCCATGATGCCTTTCTGCTGCCCAATGAACGCCTCTCCAACCTTATCAAAGGATTTATTGACAGCGTCTATGAAGGACTTTAATCCCAGGGCCATGCGCTATGACCTCCAGATTATCGCCTCCTGGATTCACCCCGGCTCCAGGGTGATCGGCCTGGGCTGCGGCGAAGGCGATCTGCTCTATTACCTCAAGCACTACAAAAATGTCCGGGAAACCGGAGTGGAAATCGTGGAATCCCGGGTTGCGGAATGCATCAACAAGGGGCTTACGGTGATCCAGGGCGATGCCAATGAAGAAGTGATCGACTATCCGGATGACACCTTTGACTATGTGGTGTTAAGCCAGACGCTGCAGCAGGTATATGATCCGCTGAGCCTTATCCGCTCCATGCTGCGCATCGGCAAAAAGGTAATCGTGAGCTTCCCCAATTTCGGGCACTGGTTCGTGCGGCTCCAGCTTTTGTTTACCGGGCACGCCCCCGTTACGCCGCAGCTTCCCTTTCAATGGTATAACACGCCCAACATCCGCGTGCTCTGCATAAGCGATTTCCGCGCGTTTGCCCGGCAGATGGGGTTTCATATCCTTAAAGAGGCCACCATCAACACGGACCGGGAAGACAAGACCGGCCGTTATGTTGCGTTTATGCCGAATATCCGCGCTACTTACGGGATCTATCTCATCAGCAGCAAGACAAAGCATGCAAACCGCCCGAAATATAAGGCCAAAGCAGGAACACACAAGGAGCACCCATGGGAAAAGGCTATGTGATATTGGGAGAAACAACCGACTATCTAACGGGAAAGAGCATTACGGAAACCCATGATGAGCAGGCACGCCAGCGCATTGCCCGGTTTCTGGTCGAGGAGAAGGGCTACAAAAAAGAGGAAATAAGCAGCAGGGTTGACCTGCCGGTAACCGTAGACGGCAAAACAGGCACATCCCGGATCGATTTTGTCATCCGGATCGAGGGGCGCGTTTTTGCCATCGTGGCCTACGGCCCCGGCTCCCTTGTATCGCGCCAGAAGCCGGCGGTTGCCGCAGCATACCTTATTGCTGAAGCCATGGTGCCGGTTGTAGTTGTTACAAACGGCATTGACGCCCAGGTTCTGGATCCGCGCAGCGGCAAGGTAAAAGGTGAGGGTTTTGCGGCCATCCCCTCCCGGCAGGAGGCAGCGGAGCAGATCCGTACCATGGAATTTTCTCCGGTGCCTGAGAGCAGGAAGGATAAGGCCCGCAGGATTATCTATGCGATGGATATCCTTACGGAAAGAGAGTGTGATGACTCCTGTGAATTCTGCTGATGATTTGCCCGAAGCCGGCCGCTACCGCGAGGAAAAAATCCGGGTCTATGAAAACGGCAGCGCAGCGGACAGCCTGGAGCCCCTAATTGCTGAAGAGCCCCTCTCCATCTGCATAGAGGGGGCTTTCTATTCAGTTGTCATGCGCAGCCCGGGTGAAGAAAAAGCCCATGCGGCAGGCTTTTGTCTTTCCGAAGGAATTGTCGCCCGCCCGGAAGACTTCGCCGCCATAGGATTTTGCCGGGAGGCCGGCACTGATACAGCCAGTGTTGCGCTACAGCCCGAGCGCAGAAAAATCATCAAACCCCTGCTACAGCACAAAAAGACTGCTGAAAAAAAAAGCTCCTGCATCTGCGATGAGCTGACGGCTGCGGCCCCCTTTCGGGCTTTTTCGCCTCCTGCAGACAGCGGCGCTATCGGCGCGGAACAGGTCCTTGACTGTGCGGACAGGCTGTCCGGATATCAGAGCCTGCACAAAAAAACCCGCAGCGCGCACGCAGCCATGATATTGGATGAAAAGCTTGGATTTCTGTCCTTCTCCGAAGATGTGGGCCGCCACAATGCCCTGGACAAGGCTGTGGGGCGCGTATTCCTTGACGGAAGCATTGACAGGGCCGCTGTTGCGGTCATGTCCTCGCGGCTGGCCTTTGAACTGGTGCAGAAAGCTGCCTGCGCGCAAATTGCCGTTATGGTCGGAATCTCCAAGCCCACGGCGCTTGCCGTGGATTTTGCCCGCAGGACCCAGATGACGCTTTGCTGCGTTAAAAACCGGCGCCTCATGGTATTCTGCGGGGCGGAACGTATTTACTTTTAACCCCCCCCCGGCCCGCTTCCGGGAACCGGCTTCTGAAACCACAAAACATGAACCATGAACAAAAAACAATGCAATTTCAAAAGATACCGGGGCTTGGATGTGCAGCGACGACCGCTGCCGTAACGGAACAATCGCCGCCAGCGGCAGGCGCGCGGATGCAGCCGGGGAGGCTGCCGCCGGTTTGGCTGCATCGGAAAAGGGAAATAGCTGAACAATGAATATCCGAAAACAGATCCGGGAACAACTCCGGGAGCCGGCACAGGCGGAAACCATAGCGGACGTACGGATCGGCCTGGGCTATACGGCCGTAGTGCTGGAGAAAGGCAGCACCGGCCTTGCCTTTACGTTCCACCGGGACATGCCGGAGGGATGCCGCCTTTTTGCCAAAGCACTGCCCTTTCAGGGCCGGCCGGCGGCAGTCCTGTTGGATTTGCTGGACTCGGACAGGAAGGTGGAATGCGCCGTGGGACTTGCCACAGCCAATGCACTGGCCAATGTTGCCGGAGATCATCTGCAAACCGCCGATATCCTGGACTTCATCGAGATCCACCCGGGCGACCGGGTGGGCATGGTGGGCATGTTCGGCCCGCTTATCAAGCAGCTAAGGCAGACGGCGGGCGAACTCATTATTTTCGAAAAAAATGAAGGCCTGGGCACAGATCTGCAGCCGGACACGGAAATCGTCAATCAACTGCCGTACTGCAACGTGGCCCTGATTACCGCAACCTCGATTGTCAATCACAGCATGGACGAATTTCTCCATGCGGCCGAAAATTGCCGGGAAGTGGTCATACTGGGCGCAACCACGCCTCTTCTGCCGGCAGCATTCAAAAATACGCCGGTCACCTGCCTATCCGGAGTCGTGATTGCAGACAGAGCTGAAGTACTGCGGATTGTAAGCTCGGCAGGCGGCATGCGCCAGTTCAAGCATTTTGTAACCAAGGTCAATCTGCCGTTGCGGGCGTAAGCCCCTGATGCTCCACCTTTACAGCAAACTGGATCATCTGGGTATGGGCGGTCATACGGAACTCCGGGCGCGTACGCCCCTTTTCCGCCTGCAGGGGACGGCACAGTATTTCCATGGCCTCGAGGGCCAGAAAAGCATTCCGGCCCAGGGAGGCCGAAAGCTCGCCCAACTGGTCATAGGTGGGAACAGTGCAGGCCAGGTATCCGCCCGGAGCAAGCGCCCGCCAGGCTGGATCCAGCTCCTCCCAGGGTGTCGGGATATCCATGAAAACCGCGTCCACATCTGTTTCCGCAAAACAGGCCTGCTTTTCCTTGCGCTTTAACTCCACGCGCTCATCCAGACCCGCCCGCTTCAGATTCTTCCCGGCACATTGGAGCATATCCTCGCGAATGTCATAGGTATAAACCCGGCCGGCGCTGCCTAACGTCCATGCAAGGCTTATCGCCATGCCGCCGGAGCCCGCCCCCAGTTCTACAACCCGATCGCCCGGCTTAATGCCGCTGCGGTAGATCATCCGGGAGATGTCTTTGGGGTAATTGATATTCGA
>JAWOFF010000008.1:0-4806 GCA_046482325.1 Desulfosalsimonadaceae bacterium | reverse complement strand
ATGATCGGCCTTGCGGATAGAGAGATGGGGCAGGGAGCAGATGACAGCAGGAAGTGAACTGGCCAGGCAGGTGGAGTCAATTTTTTACCCGGAATCCGTGGCGATTGTTGGCCTGCCCCGCGGGCTGAAAACCGGTAAGGTTTTTTTAATGGCGTTAATGGATCAGCAGTTTTCCGGCGCTATATACCCGGTGCATCCGAGTGCCGAAGAGATCGACGGGCTGAAGGCATATCCCAGCCTGACTGAAATTCCCGGAGCGGTCGATCTCGCGATCATCCTGGTACCGCATGAGCATGCCCTGCCGGTGGTTTATGAATGTGCTGAAAAAGGCGTGAAGGGTGTTGTCCTGTTTACCGCCGGGTACAAGGAAACCGGCACCGAGGCGGGGCGCAGGCTTGAGGCGGAGCTCAAGCGGGTGGCAAGTGAATCCGGTATGCGGATTTTTGGACCCAACTGCATGGGCCTTTATGTGCCGGAATCGGGTCTTTCTTTTTTTCCCGGACTTTCAAAAAAAACCGGACCGGTGGGGTTTATTTCTCACAGCGGATCGCTTGCCAACATTTTAGGGCGAATTGCGGCTGACAAGGGCATTTATTTCAGCAAAGCGGCCAGCTTGGGAAATGAATGCGATGTGACCGGAACGGATATGCTCGACTACCTGGCAAATGATCCGAAAACCGATGTGATCGGGGGATATCTCGAGAGTATCAGCGATGGGCCTCGCTTTTTAAAAGCATTGAAAGCGGCCTCTCTGAAAAAACCCGTTATCCTCTGGAAAGTGGGGCTGAACCCGGAAGGCCTTAAGGCTGCAAGTTCCCATACCGGGGCGCTGGCCGGCCGAAAGCAGATCTGGCAGGCGGTTGCCCGTCAGGGTGGCGCGATTCCCGTTAAGGGGTTAGATCGGTTGACTGATGCCTTGATGAGTTTTTCCATGCTGCCGGAGGGCCTTGGCGACCGTATCGCGATATTGTCCGGTCCCGGCGGCATGGCGGTCGGGGCGGCGGAAGCCTGCGGGGATGAAGGGTTGAACTTGGCGGAGTTGTCTGCAAAAACCCGGTCGGAATTGGCCGAATTTATCCCTCATACCGGGACGAGCCTGGCAAACCCGGTGGATGTGGGGCTTGGCGCATCTCTGGAGATCGATATATATATCAGGGCGTCACGGGCACTGGCCAATGATCCGGGCGTGGATGCGGTGGTTTCAATCGGCGCGGGGTTGAGCCGGGAGCTGAATGAGACGTATACAAATTCGCTGATCCAGATTCACCGGGATACGGGCTGCCCGTTTCTAATGGTTAACATTCCCGGATTTGAAAAGGAGTTTGCCGCGGCTTTTTGCCAGGCTCAAATCCCCTTTTTTGAAACGGCAGAGCATGCCCTTGGCAGCTACGCCATGGTAAGAGAATATCAGCAGTGGCGAAAATTACGGGTAACATCGTATTCAGTCAACCCCTGATAATTGTTTAAGGCGTTGTTGTCTAATGGTTTCTCCCGTGTTGCTTGAAAATGGCATCCATTTCCCGATCCTTTTCAGTCCACAGCGTATTGACCCACTGCTTGAATTCTTCCTGGAATTTTTGGTCCTGTTCATAATTTCGACCCACAAACTCATCGGGGATTTCAAGTAGTCGGATTCGGACGGTCACTTTGGGTATCTGGCCTTTTAAAAATTCCCAGAAAGTTGGCGCAGTTTCATTTTCCGGGTAGATGATGGTGACATCAATGATCTGGTCCAGGCAATCGGCCATGGCGGAAAGCACGATGGCCGCCCCGCCGGCTTTTGGCAGCAGCAGGTGCCGGTAGGGGGACTGCTGCTTTTGCCGTTTGGGTTCATTAAAGCGGGTCCCTTCCAGGAAGTTGATTACGGAAATGGGTGCTTTTTTAAACTTTTCGCAGTATTTGCGCGTCGTCTCAATGTCTTTGCCCTTGAGCTCCGGGTGCTTTTGGATAAACTCGCGGGAATAGCGCTTCATAAAGGGAAACTCAAGCGCCCACCAGGCGATTCCCAGAAACGGCACCCAGATCAGCTCCTTTTTCAAAAAAAATTTGAGAAACGGGATACGGTGTTTGAAAAGATGCTGGAGAATCAGGATGTCCGCCCAGGAGCGGTGATTGCTGATAACAAGGTAGGAGGCTTTCGGATTAAGTCCCGCAAGGCCCTGCACGTCCCATTTTATTTTCTGGGTTGCCATCAGGATCAGGCTGTTGATATTTATCCATGCCATGCCAAGGCCCATCAGTACCTTCGTGAGGCCAAGCCGCGCTCTGTCATGGACAATGATCACTTTGAGGAGGATCACCGGGAACATGGTAATAAAGCAGCCGATGGTATTAAATGTATACAAGAGCATTGCGATACCCGCCCGCACCGGTGCTGGCAGAAATTTTAACATTATGGGGGCTCCGTTTGATTTTGATTTCAAGCTTGCAGTTACCTTCTTTTCAAGTTTAATATACGGCCTTTATGTATCATCAAAAAGATATTTATCAAGCACTTCAAAAGCATAAGGTTTCTTTCGGAAAATTTCAACGGCGGAAGCCCTGGAGATTCTATCGCAATTGGAGAAGGGATGAACTTAAGAGATCGCATGGATATTTCCAGGAAAACATCTGAGGCGCCGCTGAGAGAGAACCGGGAGCAGATATTGCTGCCGTTTTTTCGGGCCAGGGATGCGGCGCATTGGCAGGATGAGACAAAGAAAATCGTGGTGATCGGCTCCGGCATCGGGGGGATGGCCTCAGGTGCGCTTTTTGCCAAAACCGGCCACCAGGTTGCGGTGCTGGAGCAAAACCCGGCACTCATCGGGGGGCACGGCCGATGCTTAAAAATAAACGGCATGCGCTATTCCATGGGGCCTCAGTATGTATGGGACTTTGGCGACGGACAGCTCGGGGACCGGTTTTTGAAATTCCTGGATATCAAGGCGGCCAATCCATTTGTTCCCATGCAGCCGGACGGTTTTGAGCGGATTTTTATCGGCAGCCGGCGGTCGACAGGAAACGCCTGTTACGTTGATTTCAAGGTACCCCTGGGACTGGAAAACTTCCGCCGGGATCTAACAATTTTCTTTCCCGAGGAAAGTGATAAGATCGATGGCCTTTTCAGTGATATGCTGGCGATCTTCGACGCATTCAAGTCCTTTTTTAACAATCGCGCCGCCCGGGAAAGCCGGTTTCTTCTGGCCACCCGCTTTATGCTGGCGGGCACGGTGCCCATGGCAATGAAATTAAAGCTGGGTCGCACCCTGTATCAGTCTGTAAGGGACTTTTTCGATCATTATGGCATCAGTCCCCTGCTTCGGCGCATTCTCTATGGGCATGGCGGCATCTTTGCGGAAAGTGAATCCGACATGTCCGCCATCGCTTATATCGTGGGTACCGGCAATTATCATGCAGGCGCCTGGTATCCCAAAAACGGATTTTATCATTTTTTTGATTCCCTGGCAGAGGCCATTTGTCAGGCCGGCGGTACGGTTGAAACCGGAAAGAAAGTGATACGCCTGGAAAGCGAAAACAACCGGGTGACGAAAGCCGTGTGCGAAGACGGATCCAGCTACGAGTGCGACGTGGTGTTCAGCGATGTTTCGCCCCGCTTGACGTATCAGCTTCTCGGTATCCCCGAAGAGGCGGGAGAATTGGATTATACGCCGTCGCACAGTATCCCTGCCTGTTGTATCGGGGTAAAAGGGGGACTTGAATCAATTGCCGGGATGCGGGGCCGCAATTACTGGTGGCAGGATGGGTGTGAGGTCAATTACAATAGCCCGGATGTCACGGCGCCGCCGCAAATGCTGTTTATCGCTTCTCCCTCGGCAAACGGGCACGCCGGGCCTGTTGAGGCTTCGGACGATGCCCTGGTGGTCTTTTGCCCGGGCAATTATTTTCAGGAAAAAAAGATTTATGCGCGGGGAGCGGCCTGCGTTGAACAGTTTAAACGCGGGCTGGCCGGTCATATTGTCGAAATACTGGAGAAGAACGTGTTTCCGGGCATTAAATCCCGGGTAATGGCTGCCGAAGTCAAATCCTCAATTGATATTGAAGCCGATACAAGCGGGGAACTGGGCAATGCATACGGCCGCCGGCTATCCGTGGATGAAATCCTGAAGGGCCCCGTAAAGGAGAAGCACTGTCCCGCCAATCTCTATAATGTGTCTGCCACCAAAAACACCCCGGGCATCGCAGGCGGGATTGCCACGGCAGAGTTATTATTCAAGGAACTGACCGGCCGGGACATTTGAATCTCCCTGTTATTTCGAGGATTGCCAGGAGCGGGAAATTTTTTTTAATTTTTATGGATGAAGTTCCGGATAATCCGGGTTCAGCGGACAACCGGTATTAATACAGTTGGGACATCCGGAAAACCGGAGATGAACGATCCAGAAAACGATAAGCAGGCTTAAATATAAAATTCCTTCGATTAACAGGGCGTGCCCGACAACAATGATTGCCGGCATGCCCACCCGAAGCCCGTAAGCCAGGATCGCCCAGAAAAGCGGCGCGTAACCGAAGCCTTCCTGCTTTTTCTCAAAAAGCCGATGGACACAGCCGCCTTCAAGCGGGATGGGGCATTTTTTTCCGTAATAGGCGCAATGCCGGCAGGTGCCGGCATAGATAATCCCATAGGAAAGCGCCCAGAGCGCCACATACATCACGATCCCCGGCCACCGGTATTCAAATGAGATCACTAGACCGCAGACGAATAGGCCTGTGAGCAAAAGTACGGTCAGGTAGTTGTCTTTATATGAAAATCGATTAAGTCTTAATTTCCGGGCGGGTCTTAACATTTGTATGTCTCCTTGCCGTTGC
>JAWOFF010000102.1:0-23376 GCA_046482325.1 Desulfosalsimonadaceae bacterium | reverse complement strand
CGACATACTGGCCATTGGCAGGTACGCTCACAACAGTGCTGTCGGTATCCCCATCAGACTCAAAGATGGTGATATTGGCTTCACCGGCGGTACCCGAGAGGTTGGTAATTACCATGCCGTACCACCAGTTCGCGTCGTTCATCGGGGTTACATAGGGATAAACGAGGCTGTAGGAGGTGCCCGCCTCGCAGCAGGTGATGGTGCCGAGCTCAAATGTCTCGCAGCAGCCGCATCCGCCGCAGATGCTGCCGCCGGATACATTCCAGTCGCTCCCATCCCATTCCGCCTGGGTGATGCAGATTTCAACCGAAACCGTATCGCCCTCATCGATTTCGGAAGAATCAAACCACATGGCGGGAATGTCAATGGCCCATTCGCTGTTATTGACGTCCGCATCTATGTCCTGAATTTCATATCCGTGGTTGGAGGAGTCCCCAAGTTGTCCACTAGCAGGCTCAATGATGGTGGTCTTCCCAACTGCACAATCTATCTTACCGGGGGTGTTTGTATTTCCGTCGACATCCTTGTAGACAAAGTCTCCCACAAATGCAGAGCCGAAGCAATCGCCTGAGCAGGCTGAACTTTCACTACTGGCGGTCTTAAGCCCGATGCCGGTAGCTGCGGAAGCATCCATGCAATTGTCCTCAATATCACTGGTAGGCCAGTTGCTTACGCGAGCTTGCTCGCTCACATCAGCAGTAATATCTGAAGTGACCACATTCTGGGCCCAGTATGCCCCGTTCTCTCCTGTCTCTCCATTGACCAGAATTTCCAGCCTGACGTCTAGGACGTCTCCGACCGAGAGATCGGGAGCAAAATCGCAGTCGCAGATCGAGAATATTGCCTTCGGGGTATCCTTCCCAGCGGGAAAGCTGCAGTAGTTAGCAGCGCCAAAGGGAATAAGGTTTTCATAATCAAACGGGTAACATTCCTGCTGCTCCGTCTCACATCCACGGTTAATCTCGAGCGGATCCATGCAGGTGTCCTGTGCAGCGGACATGCCGGTAAATCCGATAACCATGGCTGCTGCCATCAAAAGTGTAAGTGCTTTTCTCATTGTTGCCTCCATATTTTGGGTTGCTGTTCAAATTTCAGTACAATTCCTTCCTTGCATAGATCGGTTCAAACTTTCTGAACCCTCTGCAGATATTTCCTTTTTTCCATCACCCCCTTCTCGATTGCAAATGTTTCCAATATGGTTTTCATTTGCCTGAAATAAAGGTTCTTACGAACCATAGCCGAAAGCTGTGTTTCTGTCAAGAATGAATCCCGGCTTTCCAGCATGTAATCCTTCACTACGAAACCCCTATGGCAAGCCAGCAGTTCTTTGACCCAAGCTCCACCTGCCTTGAAAGCGGTTTCTCCTCTCCGTGGGGATAAACCAGGATGCGGTATAAACCCGGTTCGCCAGAAAAAGAAAATCCGCCGGCACGATCGGTCTCCAGGCTAAAAAGCCCCTCCGGGAGGCAGCCTGTAATGCCTGCCTTTAACTTCGCGTCGGCAATCCCCTCCCCGGGGTCGTAGAGCCCGTTTCCGTTTTCGTCCGTGTACACCACACCTGTAACGACAGGCTGTTTCCGGTTTATGTCAGAAGCATACTCAACAACCGCAAGCTGCAAACAATCCCCCACGATGCCGCCAAGGCCTGCAGCTTTTCCGGAAATCACCCGCACGCCGGCTTCCGATGGTTCCGCCGCGAGCATATTCCGGTACTGCCGCTCCGCCCCGGGCTCCACCGCCAGGGAGAACATCTTTTTAAACAGACGCTCAGGTGTTTCCTCCGGCGGTATGATCTTATCGTATGTGGGCAGCCGGTAGCGGGACTCGGCGATCCACATTGGGCTGTATCCTTTTTCTTCTGCCCGGATTTCCGGCGTTGTGTTGTCCAGAGACACTGAGTCCAGGTAATCCCGCTCCATCATGTCCCGGGCGTGATCTTTTGCGGCGGCATAGAGCCCGCGGTTAAACACCAGCGGGGGCAAACCGTTTTCACCCGGTGTTTCATATACCGGCCGGGCATCGGAAAGACCCTCAGGGTCCAGCCCGTAATAATCTGCCACGGCCCCCGGATTTGCCCGCGCCTGATTGATCAACTGCAGGATCTGCTTCTCATACACCTCCATCTCGAGAGGGGCTGCAAAATCGCAGGTCACAAGATACACATTTCCGGAGAAGCCTTTGAACCGGAACTGCCCCGCATAAACGCTGACGCCTATGTGCTTCATGGCCGGATTCAGGATATTTCTTTGCCCGTCCCGGCAAGGATCCAGCTCGTCGCGGTAGATGTCGGCAAACAGTTCAAAAGCCGCCCGCTCAGGGGGAATAAAATTGTTAAAGAGCAAAATGCCCAGGGATTCCCCTGCAGGGCCGGCCAGGTACCCGGCCTCTTTTATCCGCTGCTCAAAACCTGCGCCGTCCGGGCCGGCATAATCGTAATAGGTGTTCTCCTGCATGTCGCGGCTGTGGGCAAAAGCTGTCTGCTGCAGGCGCTCGTCCGGACGAAGCGGCGGCAGGCCCTTCTCGAGTATTTTCCCGAGCTCCGGCAGATCAGCAAGGACCTGCTGACGGTTCATGCCAACAGCCTCTGCCATGGCCAGAGGATCCTTCCTGGCCTGGTTGATATAGCCGGTAAGTGTCCTGTCCGGCGCAGCAGCCGCTTCATTCTGCACATCCTGCACAGCATTACCTGACTGTGCCCAGACAGGGAACGCAATAAAGGCAAAAAGCGCCCAGAGCACCGGCAGCAGCACCCCTTTATATTTTTGCATGCGCATGATAGTTGTTCTCAAATAGCCAAATGTAGAAATCTATCCGATATGGATTGTAAATACATTTGCAAATAAAATGCCATTTATCGTGCATTTTACGCAAAGTTTTTCTTCTTCCGCGGGCAGGCTCCGCCTTTCGAAAAAAAACTCCGTTCAGACTTAAAAAAATTCCGCCTTACCGGCCGCAAGCCTTCAAAGCAGGCAGGCAGACTGGCTGTCAATGACCAGGCAGGGCTAGATCTAGCCACTTTCCGGCCTTCTATCGTTTACCCCAAAACCTTGAAAGCATCACCTGCACCGTAAAAGGCTCGCCCTCTATCGGGCTGTAGGTGCCGGGCACCTCGTAGTCCCTGTCTGCCGCGTTGCGGATGCGGCACTCAAGATCCATCCCGCAGTCCAGAAAATCGCGCACCGCGAAATTCAGATCCAGAAGCCACTCGCCGGAGAGCTCGAGAGTTCGTTCGTTTCTCGGATAGATAAGCTCCTGCTCGGAAAAATAGCGCAGTCTGCCAAACAAGGTGACCCCGCATACAGGTTCCCACTCTGCGGTAAAATTCGCAAGGCTTTCCGGCCCTGTGTCAAAGGGGTACTCCAGGTCCGTATAATGCTTTACCACTGTTCCGTCAGGGCGGATATAGGAATAATCATTGTAGCGGTAAGTCTCATCCGGGCCGTGGTTGTCCAGAAACGTCATGTTCATGCCTAGCTCCAGACTCCTGACAGGCCTCAGCAGGCAGCTTGCCTCGATGCCTTTGATGGTCTGGTGATTGCGGTTGGACAGCCCCGCATAAGGGTCTTCCATGATATGGTCGTCGATTTTGTTTACAAAACCGCCGAGGGAGAACTCCGCGGTTTCTGAGGGCTCCCAGGAAACATTGGCGTTAAAGGTGCTTACCTTCTCCAGTTCCGGCTCGTCCCCGGAGAGAAGCTGCCTTGCAAAGGGTGTGCGGTATGCTGTGCCGTAAACTGCCTTTACCGTCCAGGCATCGGAAGCGGACCAGACAGCGCCTGCGTGATAGCTCAGGCGGTCGCGGTAGGTGTCGTGCTCATCCTGGCGAAGCCCAATGCAGAGATCCAGGGAGCCTATTTTATGCGTGTACTGGCCGAAAACAGACCAGAGTTGTGTGTCATAGTCTTTTTCCGTAATCCCGGGCAGAAAGCTTTTATTGTCCGGGCCAAGGTAGTCCGGCAGATAGGAGTCCCAGATCGGGGCGTCCTCTATCTCTTTTCTGCGCAAGGACACACCGCCTGTAAAGAGCCCGCGGCCGGCAAGAAAACTGCGGTCATACAAAAGCTCGCCATAGTATGTTTCCTCGGTAGGTGAAAAATCGGTGTCAATAACCTTGTAATCGGAGTTCATGCTCGAATAGTAGCCCGCATACCGGATCGCGGATTCCGGGTCCGTGTCCAGCCTGCCCTCGGCCTTGATATAGTTTACCGGCGTATCGCGGGACTCCCGCCAGAAAAGCTTCCGGTCCTCCCCGGAGATGGCATAGGGCCGTGAGTAATCGGAGAACCTGCCTGAAACAGACAGCCAGTCCCTTATGGAGGCATTTGCAGTAACCTCCAGATACTGCGGCCTGTCGGGACGGAGGCTTCCGTAGCGCCCCCCGGGATCAACAGGCTCGCCGGTCTCAGCCCCCCAGAAACGCACCAGATCCGCGCGGCGCCCGTCACGGCGCATCTGCCTGCCTGATACCGACAAAAACCCGTCCCAGAATTCGCCGTCATGTCCGGCATTCACATGAAAGCCTGCCGGCTCATCAGGATCGCCAGCCCAAACGCCGGTTTCAATCCCGTTTAAATCCTTTCCGGTCATTGGCACAACGTTTACAATGCCTGCAAATGCGTCCGCCCCCCAGAGAACGGAACCCGGCCCCCGGATAATCTCGATTCGTTTTACAGGGGCCAGGCAAAGCTCCTCATCGATGGCATGAACCGATTTGGTGGTGTCAGAGAGCATGGGCACGGTATCGTAGAGGAAAAGAACCGAGTCGGGAACTCCGCGCAGATAGGGCTGGGAGCCTCCCTCCTTTTCCGCGGTGAAAAACCCCGGCGTCATGTCAAGGGCCTGGGCAAGGGTGAATGCCCCGTTTGTGTCAAGCTGCTCCCGGGTTATGACCTCAGCCACCGCAGGCGCGCGGCTTGCGCTTTCCTCCCGGCGCGAGGCGATGGAGAGGACCTCCAGGTCCTCTCCGACAAACATGAGCATGGTATCCGAGCACCCGTCTCCGGCAAGCGCCGGTGCCGGCCATGCCACCATAAAAGCGGCTGCGGCGATGGAAAAAAAGCAAATGATTTTATTTAAAAAATGCACTCTGCTGATCACTCCGTTGCATATTTGGCCAGCACCCGGAACTTGGCCCGGGTGAGCCCCAAAAGCTTGGCGGCCGCCGACTGGTTGTTGTCGGTCATTTCAAGAGCCTGCCGGGCCAGGTCCTTCTGCAGCTCCTCGAGGCAAATCCCCTCCGGCGGCAGCTGGAAATTTTTCCCGTCCTGTCGCCCCCCGGCGCCGCTGCGCAGAAAGGAGAGCATCTCGGCTGTCACGGTTCCGTCGCCGCGGTCGAGGATCTTTACGCGCTCCATGGCGTTTGCCAGCTCCCGTACGTTGCCGGGCCAGGGATAGGCCTTCAGTGTGCGCAGGGCTCCGTCCGTAAGATGCATTGCCCGGCTGTCGCCGGTTTTCTGCAGGAAATGCTCCGCAAGGGCGGGCACGTCCCCGGGCCGCTCCCGAAGCGGCGGGCTCTCGATGGGAAACACGTTGATCCGGTAAAAAAGGTCCTGCCGGAAGCTGCCGGAATCCACCTTTTTCTGGATATCCTGGTTTGTTGCGCAGATAATGCGGACATCCAGCGGGATTTCCTCGTTACCCCCCACGCGCTGAATTTTTTTATCCTGAAGCGCCCGCAAAAGCTTCGCCTGCGCATCCATCGGAAGGTCGCCGATCTCGTCAAGAAAGAGAGTGCCGCCGTCAGCATACTCGAACTTGCCCTTGGTGCGCCGGTCCGCGCCTGTAAAGGCCCCCTTCTCGTGGCCGAAGAGCTCGGATTCAACAAGCTGCGGCGATATGGCGGCACAGTTGACCGGCACAAACCGCCCTTTTTTGCGCGGGCTTGAATCATGGATGAAACGGGCCACCAGCTCCTTTCCGGTGCCGGACTCGCCGCTTACCAGGACAGCCGTGTCCGAGGCTGCCACGCGGCCGGCATGCTCTAACACCCGGGTCATCTTCTCCGATTCGTAAATGATTTCATGGCCGCCGGCAACCTCTTTTAGTTCATGCTTTAGCTCGACGTTTTCCGCCATTATGCGCGAAATTCCCAGGGTGCGCTCCACTGTGAGCAGGATGCGCTGCTCGTCAAACGGCTTGGTAATGTAGTCCGCGACCCCTTTGCGCATGGCCTCAACCGCGGAATCCACGGTGGCATAGGCGGTGATAAACACCACCGGACAGGGAATGTCCAGCTCTTTTATGGCGGCCAGAAGCTCCATTCCGTCCATGCCCGGCATCCTGATATCGGAGATCACCATGTCATAGGGGGTGGTCTTGATCATCTCAAACGCCGTGTTCCCGTCTCCCGCCCGGTCCACGCTGTAGCCCTGCCGCACCAGCATAATGGAGAGCAGATGCTGCATTTTTTCTTCATCATCCACAACAAGAATATAGGCCATAATACACTCTATTGCCTGAAATCGTTTGCGCCGGTCTCGCGCAGCAGCTCTATAACAAAACAGGCGCCCCCCTCTTCCCGGTTTTCCGCCTGTATCCGCCCGCCGTGGGCCTGCACAACCTGGGAGGTATAGGCAAGGCCCAGCCCGCTTCCCCTGCTGCGGGTTGTGACAAAGGGATCATATATCCTGTCCAGCACATCCTCCGCAATACCGCCGCCGTTATCGGAGACGGCAACCCGCCAGTGCTCCGGGCCGCAGCTTGCGCTGACCTCTATCCTCCCTTCACCGCCGCCCGCCTCCAGGGCATTTTTCAAAATATTATCAATCGCCCGCAGGCAAAGGTCCGGGTCCAGGTAACAAAGGCAGGAGCCTTCAGGTATTTCCCGGATCACAGTGGTTTTCTCCGCCTCAGGCCGTCTGGCAAAACGCTCCAGACAGTCGGCCAGCATCCGGTTGGCATCCACCACCCGGAATGAAGGCTCAGCCGGCCTGGCAAAGGATAGAAAATCCTCGATCAGGCGGTTCATGCGCTGGATTTCATCCTCTATGTAGCCGATGACTATTTCATTGGAGGGATCCGTCGGGTCCCTGCGCACCACGTCAAAGGAGCTTTTGATAATGCCCAGCGGATTTTTAATCTCATGGGCGATCATCATGGAGAACTTGCCCATCTCGGCCAGCAGGTTCTGCCTTGCCATTTCCT
The DNA here is from genome assembly GCA_046482325.1 of Desulfosalsimonadaceae bacterium. Taxonomy (GTDB): domain Bacteria; phylum Desulfobacterota; class Desulfobacteria; order Desulfobacterales; family Desulfosalsimonadaceae; genus M55B175. The sequence continues at coordinate 16,233 of JAWOFF010000102.1, read as the reverse complement.
TGTTGGCATCCTCCACCGCCTGCCGGCTTTTTTCCAGGGAATCCAGCATAGCGTTAAAGGCAAGCGATACTTCCCTGGTCTCCGGCAGGGTCCCTGCCTGCATCCTCAGATGGCGGTCTCCGGCGCCAATTCTGCGCGCCGTGTCCGCCAGCCGTGTCAGCGGCAGGACCAGCGAGCGCGAAATCAGGTAAAATACACCCAGGCCTACTGCCGCCATGGCCGCAGAAAGCAAAATAAACCGCCAGGTGATGGCCTCAAGAAGGCTGTTGATCTGGGAGGTGCTGTAGACCAGTTCCACCCTGCCGATCACGTTTTCCCGCCCGGAGGCCAGGGGCGGGGCAAAATCCCATTGAAAAGCCCGGGTCTCCTCGTTTGCCGTCTTCATCCGCACCAGGGCCGAAGCCCGGGAAAAAGGCCCGGCCATATCCCCTGATATATCCCCTATATCTCCTATATCTCCTGATATATCCCGGCCGGCTTCGGCCAGCTTCTCGCCCTTGTCATTGTATATCCTCACGCGGGCAACGTCCCGCTCCGACAAAAGATTGGCGGCAAGGCGGTTCAGCATGGAGGGCTGATCTATTAAAATGCCCAGCTCCGAGTTTAAGGCCAGGTATCTGGCCAGAAACTGAAACCGGTCTGCAAAGCGGTTCCTGGCAAACTCGTGGAACATGTGCACTCCCATGCAGCCAAGCGCGGCAGCCGCGACACTGATAATAACAAAGGCCGTTACCAAAAGCCTGGCATGAATACCCGGACGCTTCATGGGCCCACCACCAGCGGTTTGTTAAGATCCGGCAGCGCAATGTCCAGCTTCTTGTATACACTTTTATTGATCCACACTTCAAATTCCGGGACCTGGCGGCGGCAGCCGCCCTCCTGCATTACTTTCACAGCCGTTTCCGCGGTCTGACGGCCGAGCCTGGTGTAATCAAACACAAAGGCGGCCGCCGCTCCGGAGTCGTAAAAAAATTTATTATACCCGACAACCGGCACGCCCTGCAATATGCTTTGTTTGATGATATGCTGCGCAATGCTCTCCGAGATAACCGTCCGGTCCGGAACCAGCCAGACAGCATCAAGTTTATGCACCTCTGCGGAAAGGAGACCTGGAATATCTTTTTTGGAGGAAACCCGGAGGGGGACCAGCACAACGCCCTTCTCGCCGGCTGCGGAAGCGGCTTTTTCAAACAGTTCCCGGTTGTATTGCGGATCATAAAAAAGCCCGATCCGCCGGGCTTTTGGAAAACTTTTGCAAATGCATTCAAGCTGGACTGCAGGCGGAATATTTAAAGACAGCCCGCAGGCGGGTGCAAGCTCAGGAGCCAGGCTCTCCGGGTTCAAAACGATGGAATAGAGGCTTACTCCGGCCCTGTTTGCCGCCTCCTGCCAGAGAAAAAGGGCTGCCTCCGGGCCTACCGCGATAAAAAGGGCCTGAGGGCCCTTGTTGTTTAATTCCTCTGCCAGGGCTTTTCTGGCGCCTGCCTTGTAACGATAGAGTTTGTAGACATGGATGCCCGCTTCAAACCGGGCATCAAGGGCCGCCCGCATGGCTTCTGCCGCCTCCATATAGGGGCGGATGTTTCCGGATATAATGATATTTACGGAATGCGGACGCCGGACGGCGGAAAAATCCGGATCAGCTGCCCGAACAGGGGCTGCCGCGAAAACAGCCCAGAGCAGCGGCAAGAGCACAATGCCGGCTGCGATCCGGATTTTGGAAAAGCATGCCATCTTGCCCGCTTAATTGATATTTAACTCCACGCTTTGAGGCTCATCCGGGACTATATCACCCGCCTTGCTTTTAAACTCACGGGTTACCGCATCCACGTCACCCGAGCTGGAAATAACGCGCGGCGTGATCAGTATAACAAGTTCGGTCTTTTCATAGCTCTCGGAGGTTTTGCCAAACAGGTATTTCAATACCGGTATATTGACAAGCCATGGCGTGCCCCTGGCACCGCCCGACTTGTTCTCCCGGATAAGGCCGGCAATAACGATAGCCTGGCCGCTGTTTACAGTGAGGATAGTTTCCGCCGAACGCTTGAAAAAAGAGGGGTAGGACTGGCCGCCGACTTCCACGTTCTCGGCTATCTCGCTTACCTCCTGGGATATATCCATGGTAACGAGACCGTTTTTATTGATATGCGGCGTAACCTTTAACAGGACACCCGTGTCCCGGTATTCGATATTGGTGGATACCATGGGGTTATCATCTGATGTGTATTCATACTGCGAGCTTGCAACGGGCACCTCGGTGGAGACATCGATTGTAGCCTCCTCGCTGTTTGAGGCCAGAATTGAGGGAGACGAGCGGATGTTCACCTTGTTTTTTTCCTCAAGAGCGTTCATGGCCGCTGTCCAGCGCTCGGCTGTGCTGCCTACTGTATAGCGCAGCCCCTGCTCTCCTATCGTGGCTTCCAGCAGGTCGCTGCTCATGGGGTTCTCGTTTTTCATGTAGGACCACTCCACGCCCAGATCCAGGGATTCATCCAGGGTTACCTCGGCAATGGTCACGTCAATGAGCACCTGGCGCGGCAGAATATCGGTTTCCTGCAGAAGGTTTTTTACCACCTGGTAATCCGCGGGAGCCGCTTCAATGATAAGGTTGTTGCGCACCTCGTCAGGCGTAATCGTAACATCCCCGCGAAGGCTGCCGGAGCCGATGGTCACCTCTCCTGATTCCGCCTCCCCCCCGGAGCCGGATGGCCGGCTTTCGCCGGAGCCTGATTCCGCTTCCCTTGCCTTTTGCTCCTTTTCCTGCCTTGCCTGCTTGGCCTCCCGGGAAAGGGGGTTGCGGTAGGTCTTTTCCCCCTCCGCACCGGTCTCCGATGCCTTGCCGGAGAAAACCTCCCGCAGAATACCGGCCATCTCTTTTGCCCGGCCGTTTTTTACCGAATAGACAAAAATCTGGGTTCCGGTGCTTTTGCTGGGCACATCGTACTTATCCACAAAAGCGCCCACCTCATCCAACACTTTCTTTTTGGGACTTACAACCAGCAGCGTGTTCAAACGGGTGATGGCAATCAGGTTGATTTTCGACTGGATGGCTTCCCCGTAGGATTTAAACATCTGCTCCACGGTCTTTGCCAGGGTTTCGGCATCCGCATGCTCCAGGGGATAAAACCGGTACTCTACGTCCTCGAATATATTGCTGTCAAAAGAATTAACCATGCGGAGGATCTTGTCCATGTTTTCCGCATGATCCACCACCATCAGGATATTGGCCTTTTCCAGGGTCACAATTGTGCCGCTCGAGGAGACAAAGGGCTGGATCACCTTGGTCATTTCCTTGGCTGCTATGGAGTCAAGCTGGATGAGCTGAATAATCATCTCCCCGCCGGATGCCGCGGACCGGCCGCTCTCATCCAGCTTTGCGGCAATCGGCATCCTTGCCGCTTCCTTGCTGGGCACAATCCGGTAGATATTGCCCTTTTTTACGGCAGTCAGTCCGTTTGCCTGCAGGATCTGGTAAAAAACCGGAAAAAGATCCGGGCGGGAGAGCTCACCGGAAGTGTGGATGGTGACCGACCCTCCCACACCGGGATCAAGGAGATAATTGATATCCAGAAGGTCGGCAAGGGTTTGAATCACTTCGCCTAGATCGGCGTTGTCAAAGTTTAAAACAAGTTCTTCTTTGTCCTGCTCTTCCTTGTCTGTCTGCTTCTGCTGCTGCTCGTCGGGCGCCTGCTTTTGGTCAGCCGCATCTTTTTTTTCCGCGGATTCCACGCCGTCCTGGCTTTGGTCGCCGCCAGCAGTCGGATTTCGGGATTTGCCCGCGTTTTCCGGCGTCTTTTTCATGCCGGGATCTTTGCCCGTGTCAGGCTCGGGCTCAGGCTCCGGCTCCGGCTCTGATTCTCCGGGTTCCTCAGGGTCAGCACCGGTATCCTTTTGAGAAACCTGCTTTTGCCTTACCTTTTGCTCTGCCTTGTTTTTCTCCGCCTGATTTGCATCTGATTGCCGGTTTTCCGGGGCCTGAGAAACTTCTCCGGCCCCTGTTTTCCCCGCCGCAGCCTGCTGCGATCCTCCCGCACAGCCAAGTGCGAAAAGAAAAAACAAGCAAACCGCTCCAATCGCACACAGCTCCATCCTGTGCAAAACCCTCATAACTGGCCTCATTCTATCTTTTTCCGAATCGTTCCAAAGGGAGTATCCACCAATTCATATTTCTCTTCTCCGGAGCCGCTGGATCCGGAAGCCTTTTTAGACGCATCCCCGGAAGAGGAAGGGGAGGAGGAGGAGGAAGAAGAAGAAGAAGAAGATGTCGATATGGATTGAATTTTTTTGGAACCGCTCCCCCCTCTTACCACCGTGGGCCCGCTGCTTTCACCCGCCTTCCCGCGGCCTTTCCGCTGTTTTTTCTCGCTTAAAAGAACCTGATACCTCTTGCCGCCGTCATCCAGGACAACCTCGTCCGGATGAATTTCAATGACCTCCAGGTTGCTGAGCATCTGGCCTTCTTTTATCCATTCAAACTTCTTATCGCCCAGTTTCCCGCCCGGATTGTTGATCATGGCGGTTTTTATTCCATCTGAAATAATCACTCCATATAAGGCCACCTGTTCTCCGGAAATTTTGGGCTGTTCCGATTCAGCATCAGATCCTTCCGACTCTGATTTTTCGACATACTCTTTACGTTCCGGGGAAAAAAGGTTCTGGCGCACAAGCAGCTCATAGGCCCGATCTTCCATAAGGGAGCTCTTTTTTTTCATAAAAGCATCTGAATCGCTTTTTTTCGCCTCTGATGCGATTTCTCTGACGGGCTGCGGCTCGGACTCCCACAGGCGCAGAATGCTAAGCCCGCAAACCACGAGCAGCGCCGCAAGAAAAAAATTGATCAGCCATATCCTGAAATTCATTTCCGGATCATTTCCTCTGTCTTTGCTTAACCGGTTTCCCGGATACGAGGCATAACACCTGCAACTGTAACAGTAGCGCGGATCTTTCCGGGCTTCTGCGAAGCCAGGGAATCCAGGGACAGTTCCTGTATAATCAGAAGCCTGGGCGCGGATTCGATTTGCCAGAGCAGATTTGTGAACTGCCGGACACCGGATGTAATGGAGAAGCGAACAGGGATCATCATATACTTGGATTCCTCCTTTTCGGATTCCGGATTCAAAACCCGCATGGATCTGATGTCAATGCCTTCTGTATCCGCGATTTTCTTGATAAAATCCTGCACATTAACCGCTGCCAGGGAAGCCGTGGTGCCTGTCAGAAGGCTTTTTTCAAGGGTTTTCAAACGTTTTTCCAGCATTTTTTTCTGCTTCTGCAGCCCCTTTTTCCCGGCAATCACTTTCTGGTATTTATGAATCTGCTCCTTCTTTACGGCGACTGTTTCCGAAACAGAGAAGAAATCAGCGACTACCGGGTAAAACCGGTATATCAGGCCCAGGCTCAAAAGCAAGGCGCCTGCGATAAGAATATATTTTCGCTCCCTGGTCATGAAAAAGGCCTGTCTCGCTTCTTTATTTATTTTCCGTGTAGAACTTGAACCCTATCCGATAGAGTTCCTTGTTCTGCCTTGTCTTGCGGATGGAGGAGAGAAACTCCACCCCGTGAAACATGGGGGCATCGTCAAGAACGGGCACCAGGGCCGAGGCTGACTCGGCAGTGCCATGCACCGTCACCTCATTGCCCGATATGTTTAAAACCCGTACCCACGCACTGTCCGGAATCCGGCGGGTAAGCTCCATAAGAACGTTGACCACATAGGCATTTCCCGGGCGGAGGGACTCCAGCCGATGGATGCGGGACTGCAGCCGGTCGATATCAGAGCGGATCTGCTCGATCTCCCGGGCTTCCGCGCGAAGCCGGGACAGCTCCTGATCCAGCCGCTCCACATAGGTGTGCTGCTTTACCAAAAAAACACCGCCCCACAAAAGCCCCGCCAGCACCAGGCAGCAGCCCAGCCCGTACATGACATAAAGCGGTGTCTTGTTGGGCTTTTTGCGAAGCCGGAAAGGCATGAGGTTAAATTGAGAGCCTGCTTCGGCAAAGGCCTGAAGCGCCAGGCCGTACGCCGGAATATACTCGTCCGCCGGCAGATCCGGGACAGGCGGCTTATGCCCCTGGAATGCCTCCGGAGCGGCCTGCCGGAGCCTGCCGGAGATATCGCCCTCCGGCTCTGCAGCATGCAGAAAAAGCGGAGTCTGCGCGCCGGGGACGCCGAAACGGGTCAGAAGCGTCTGTATCTGACGGCTGCAAACCTCATCAGAGCTTTCGCCGGATCCCGGATGCAGGCTTTTTGCGTATATCAGGGTCTTTCTGCGGATCACGGCAAGCTCAAGCCGCTTCTCATCGGCAAAGGCAACCATTCTGCAGCCGCCGTTTCCCTTTTCATCCTGCAGAAAAGAGGCGGCAACGCCCGCACACCCGGGGCTTATGCCCGAAACCGCCAGATCAAAGGCTGCAGCCAGATTCAGAAAGGCCTCCAGGTCCGTTCGTTTTATAACAGCAAGGCAGACCGAGAGCATCTCCCGGTCCTTGTCTTCTGTAACCACCTGGAAATCGTAAAACACCTCCTCCGCGGAAAGGGGGACGTATTTCTCCATTTCATAGGCAATTGTGGATGAAAGGTTTTCCCTGGCAGCCATGGGAAGCTCGATCTCGCGAAACATTACCCGCCCGGAGGGAATGCCCATATAAATATCCGCGGCAGATATCCGGTGTTCCCGCAGAAACTCATTAATAAATCCGGAAACATCTTCTGCTTTTTCTTTTAGCGGCTTATCCTCGGCCAGCAGGCATTTCTCTGCGGCAGCAAACCGGGCGGCCCTTAGCCCTTTTTTAAGACAGACCACCCTGACACTGGCTTCGCTTATGTCAATCCCCACGGCTGCAGTAGAGAGCACTTTCTTGGACTCCTTTATTCTGATTCACTCCGCCCGTCGGAAAGTAGTGCGCCCTCATGCTCCCGGAGGCCGTCGCGCCAGGAAATAATCCGGTAGCCCTTGTCCGACTCCGGGTCAAGAATAACTCCTGCCTCTACTCCCCGGCGGTTTCCGGAATCGCTTACCCGGCCCGCGGAAAAAATGGTGTAGTAGGCAAGAGAATCCATACTGATATAGGGCTCGACTTTGTCGTACGCCTCCCCGCCCAGGACGTCAAAAAGCTGGGATTTGGAGGTGAATGTTTTTTCTTTGCGAAACTCCTGTACCTGCTCCACAAGCTCCGGGGTCATGCCCGGAAGACGCCGCCACATCTCTTCAGAGGCGGCGTTGATGTTGATGCGGTTATAATTATAACCCTTTTCCTCATCGCCTGAGCCGCTCAGGCCTTTTTCCGGAAGGGGCAGAACGGTCACCAGCTTATCCAGTCCGCCGTAAAAAATCTCCGGGGTTACCCCTTTTACCAGAAGCAGCTCATCCACGGAATCAAAATCAGCATCCTTGCAGTCATAGGGTGGATCGAGGCTCTGGTAGTAGTCATCCTCAGCCCCGTGTGTCCGATGCATATCGTTTTCGTCGCGCCAGTCCAGAATGGAATCGACGATCGTTTTGCGCTGCTTCTCGTCTATATCAAAGCCTTTCAAAACAGCCTGGAAAAGTTTTTTGTCCGCCCGGTTCAGCTCGATCCGCCCGCTTGCGTTTTGAATGTGAACACGGAATTCGCCGTCTGCAAACTCTATCGGCGGCATCTGTGTATTGATGCGCCAATCCGGAGACTGGTCCCCGGCGGATGCATCTTCTTCCTTCTCACTTTTTCCCGGTTCCTTCTGCTGACGCAGGAGCTCGGCAATAGCCCGGTTTACACCGGCTACCGCTACATAATAGGCCTGTGTGGAATCCTTTAAGTTCCGTGTAATATTTACCCTGCTCCGCATGGTGTAGCAAAACTCAGTAACAATAACGGTCAACAGCATCAGAATCCATATGGTCATCAAAAGCGCGACCCCCCTTTTCTGCAAAAGAAAAACCGCGCCCTTCGGAGCGAAAGCTTTTTCCTTCGGGGCTGTCATCGCTATTTTTTCTCCGGCACATCTACAGCAATGCGTCCCACTGCCGAAACCTCCGGTGCCTTTTTCTCCGCCTGAAGCGAAATCCGAACAGCCCGCGGCAGCTTCGCTTCCACGACCTCAGGATCCCAGCTGCTCACCCATTCCGCCGGAGCATCATCTTTTTGCAGCAAAAATGCAAACCGTATCCCTTCCATATCCTCAAGCAGAAAATGATAGGCCCCGTCGCCGGGATCAAAGGGCGACTCCTCGCCGGCAGCAGTCAACAGGCCCGTCTCGTAAATCTCCAGGGAGACTTTGTTTCCGCCCCCCGCCCCGCGGATGCGGTACTTGACAAAAACCTTGCCGTAGCGGTTTCCGGGCACTATGGAAACAGCAGAGACAAACTCCACGGTCCGCCGGCTGCCCAGGAAATAATAGGGGGTCTCATCCTCCTCTTTTTGAATCGCAGACGGCTGGATGGAAGCAAGCTGCTGCTTTACAAGCTCCAGGATGATCTGCTGACGCTGATACGCCTCGATATCCGCCTCGCCTTTTTCCCAGGCGTTGATGCCAATGCGAAGGGCCCCCATCACAATAACCAGCACTACACCAATGATTGTTATGGAGATCAAAAGCTCAATTAGGGTAAAGCCTCTGGCGGCCATGGATCACTCCCCGCCCTCTTCCCCGGATTCCGGCGGCAGGCAAAGTTTTTCCGTCTCAAGAACGTAGTCCCGCCTGCGGCCGCCCTTCTCCCAGGAGACCGTAAGGCGGAGCCTGTACTGCCAGACCGGAAGCTCTTGCCGCTTTTCTTCGCTTTTATCCTCAACGCGTTCGATATCGGCCCGCCAGCGGTAGCCGTCCCGGAACTCGCCGGAACGCCTGCCGGGTGAAAGCTTTTTCCGGGCCAAAAGCTCTTCCATTTTATCCTGTGCATGAAATATGCCATAAAAATAGTCAGTGGAAACCGCCCCCGCCTTGAGGCTTCCGGAAAAAAGCTGCATCACCACCACGATAGAAATGGCAAGGATCATAAAAGCGACCAGCACCTCGATCAGGGTAAAGCCCCGGCGGCTGCCCGTATTAAAAAATTGATCTTTATCCGCATCCGGCGCCTCCGGGCTGTTTTTGCCGGCAGGGTGCTTTCTGTCAAATGCCCTCATCCTTCTCCCCGGCCATCTCAAAAGGACTGTTTTTCAACTGTATCCAGGCTTGCCATGCCTGTGATAAAATCCACTTCTATGCGATAGCGCAGGCCGGAATCGCCCTCCAAAAATATTTCCGCGCCCTTGCTGCTGCCGTTGGTATAAAAAGCCACCTGGAAAAGGCCCCGGGAAACCGATTCGTCCCCGGAGACCGCCTTTTGAAAGCGCACCTTCTCCGGCAGATCATAGAGCATCTCCGCTTTTTTCAGAGGCAGGTCCTCCGCCCGGTATTCAGGCGGCAGAGAAGAGCCCCTGAAAACCATAAAGCGCCGCTTTTCAAAGTCAAAAATGGCCACCCGCCCCTCCTTCTGCGAGACGGCCTGGCTTCTCGCATAGCGAAGGGCGCTGACAATTTTTTTGGAGGCGGTTTTAAGATGCAGCCCGCCAAACGGAGCTATTACGCGGGGGGCAACAAAAGCGGAGATCAGAGCGATGAGAAGCAGTACAACCAGCAGCTCAATCAGCGTAAACCCGCTTCTCACTGATTTATTTTTCCCTGTATTGTTTTCTATTGGGACACCCTTATTGGTCCGTATTGGTCTGGTTTACTGCTCCGTCTCCTGGTCCAGGCTCTTCCAGTTTACCACGTCGGCATCCTCGTCCTCGCCGCCGGGACGGCCGTCTGCTCCGTAGGAAATGATGTCGTAGTCGCCGTGCTCGCCCGGACACTTATAATGATACGGATTGCCCCAGGGATCTTTTGGGATCTGCTTGGGCAGATACGGCCCGTCCCAGTTTCCCGCGCCGCCGGGTTTTTTCCGCAGGGCCTGGAGCCCCTGCTCCGTCGTGGGAAATTCGCCCACATCCAGCCTGTAGGTATCCAGCGCGGTCTCAAAAAGCGATATCTGCGACTTTGCCGCCTTCTGCTTGGAAGAGCCCACCTTGCCGAACATGCGGGGGGCCACAAGAGCGGCCAGCAGCCCAAGAATTATCATCACGATCAGAAGCTCGATCAGGGTAAAACCCCTTTTATCCCGTACTTTCCTGCTTTTTACCGTATTTGTCATTTTCCTGCTCCGTATAGCTGTTGTGGCTTCCGCAAAAGCCCGATTGTACCCACCCCTTTACCAAACCTTAAAACTTAAAACTTAATCACTTAAAACTTAATCACTTCTAAAAAGGCATCTCATTCATGCTGAATACCGCCATCAACATGGATATCACGATAAAACCAACCATAAGGCCCATGAGCAGGATCATGGCGGGCTCCAGCAGATTTACCAGGCGCTTTATCATGTTCCGCACCGTCTTCTCGTAGTTGTCCGCCACTTTTAAAAGCATCCGGTCCAGTTTGCCGGTCTCCTCGCCGACGGATATCATCTGTACCGCCAGGGCCGGGAAAATACCTTCCTGCTGAAGCGGCGCGGACAGGGTGTCGCCTTCTTCCACCCGATGGTAGACGTTTCGCAGGCTCTCTGCGATCGGGCGATTGCTGATAATCTGGCGCACAAGGTTCAGTGCCTGCAGAATCGGCACCCCGCTTTGAATCAGTGTGCCAAGCGTTCTGGAAAACCGGGCCACCTCCACTGAGCGCACCACCCTGCCGGCCATGGGCAGCCGCAGCTTCCAGGTGTCCGCCCGGTACCTGCCCTTCGGCGTGTTGATATACTTCTTAATGCCTGCCGCCAGGGCGACCGCAGCCAGAAGGATCAGCCACCAGTAGGACCTGAGGGCGTGGCTGATGCTAAGCAGCGCCTGGGTGGAGGCCGGTATGGCACGCCCCATATCCGAGAAAATGATCGAGAACTTGGGGATCACAAAGGTCAGCATGATGATAATGGAGGCGCCCCCCACCAGCACCAGAAACAGGGGATAGACCATGGCGGACTTGATGTAGTCCTTAAGATCCTGCGAGCTCTCCAGAAACTCGCCCAATCGCTCAAGAACCGCCGGCAGAACCCCTCCGGTTTCGCCCGCCCGGACCATATTGATATAGAGGGGATTGAATACCTTCGGATACCGCTCAAGCGCCTCGGACAAGGAGTTGCCGCCCTCCACGCTTTTAAGTATACCGGAGATCATGCTGCGGACCTTCTCCTTTTCCGCCACGCCGATCAGGATGGAAAGCGCCTTGTCCACGGCAAGCCCGGCTTCAAGAAGGGCGTGCAGATCCTGGGTAAAAATCAGAAGGTCCCTCGTGGTAACGCGCTGAAACAGCCCGGAAACATCCATGTTCAGGTCGATGCCCCAGCGCCGGCCCGCAGCGGCGCCCCTGGCCCGGTCGATCCGGATGGGGATGTAGCCCATGGCCTGCAGCTTTCTCACCACCTCCTTTTCCTCTTCGGCTTCAAGTGAGCCATTTACGGCTTTTCCTGCGGCATCCGCAGCCTTGTAGGTATAAAGCGTCATACTATTTTTCCAGGGTCACGCGCAATACTTCAGATATGGTGGTAACGCCCTGCTTTACCTTCTCCCAGCCGTTTCTGCGAAGCGGGATCACCCCCTTTTGCAGGGCCACGTCCTTGATCCGCTCGCTATCCGAACGATTGGATATCTCCCGGCGAATATCGGCATCCACCGGCAGGTATTCAAAAATGGCCGTGCGGCCGCGATAGCCGGTATACCGGCAGTTATCGCAGCCCTCGCCTGCATAAAAAACCATGTTCCCGGCATCCTCCGGGCTTATTCCCATGGCCTGCAGATATTTCTCATCCGGGCGCACCTCGGTTTTGCAGTCCGGGCAGATCACCCGCACCAGGCGCTGGGCAAGAATACCCAACAGCGTCGAGGAAAGAAGAAATCCCTCCACCCCCATGTCCAGCAGGCGGCTCACCGCGCCCACCGCATCGTTGGTATGGAGCGTTGAAAACAGCAAATGGCCTGTTAACGCAGACTGAACGGCGATTTCCGCGGTTTCCTTATCCCGGATCTCGCCCACGAGAATTACATCCGGGTCCTGGCGTACAATCGATCGGAGCCCGTTGGCAAAGCTCAGGCCGATCTTTGAGTTTACCTGAATTTGGTTGACGCCGTTTAAATAATACTCAATCGGGTCCTCGAGGGTGATAATCTTGTTCTCCGGCGTGTTAATCTTGGAAAGGGAGGTATAAAGGGTCGATGTCTTGCCGCTTCCCGTGGGCCCGGTGACCAGGATCATACCATAGGGCTGGGTGATAAGCGACATATACTCCTCCAAAAAATCCGAAGGAAAACCGATTTTCTCCAGATCCAGTATCAGCATTTCCCGGTCCAGAACGCGCATGACGAGGCTTTCGCCGAACAGCGTGGGAATGGTGGAGACACGGAAATCGATCTCTCTGTTGGCGACCTTCAGCTTAATCCGTCCGTCCTGGGGCAGGCGCCGCTCTGCGATGTCCATGTTGGCCATAATTTTTACCCGGGAGGTGATCGCGGCCTGAAGCCGCTTAGGCGGAGATTCGATATCATGCAAAACCCCGTCAATGCGGAACCTGACCTTGAAATCTGACTCAAAGGGCTCAAAATGGATGTCCGAGGCCCGCACCTCGATAGCGTTTAGAACCAGCCTGTTCACCAGGCGGATGATCGGGGCTTCAGAGGCCATATCCCGCAGATGATCGGCATCAGCGCTTGCCTCCTCGCTGATCTCGTAGACATCCCGGCCCGCCTCCTCGATGATCATTTCAAGAGACTGGGAACCGGCTCCGTATAACCGTTCGATCATATCGAGAATATCACTCTCGTTTCCGGCATAGACCTCCACATCATCCAGGTCAAAACCGAGTTTTAGCGCGTCCACCGTACAGAAGTCCTCAGGATCGGCCATTGCCACCCGCAGCCTGCCGTTGTCCAGCCCAAGGGGAATGAAGCGGGACTGCTTCATAAACTGCACGGAGAGCTTATCCAGCACCACCGGCTCGGCAGGGTATTTGTCAATTGTCAGTTTTTCCATGAAAATCGCTCAGTTTAGGTAAAAATAACCTGAAAATTTACCGTGTGATCAGTATAATTTAAAGCAACAAATATGCCAGATTTTTATAAGCAGATACCGAAGGGTTTGTCAGAACCGTGCCGGACATCGGCCGCTTGTAAAATTTCAAACCCTCCGGAATTTTCAATTTAGAATCAGGTTAGTCTAATATGCCAGCCCTCTTGTGACAACACCTTTTTACCCGAACCGGCGGGGGTCCGGTTTTTAAAGCCTAAAAGGTTTTGCTTTTATAGGCCCGGGCGGAAAATTCCTTTGTCATTGACAGGTTTTAGGAGTTATATTGTATTAAATCTGATGGCTTCAGACGGGGCTTAAACCTTTTACTTTACCGTCCCGTAATGGCTTTTCCCGGAAAATTATTAATATTAAAACATGGAGGGGAAAATATAATGCCAGGTTCAGACACGCCCAATGACGAGGAATACACACGGATCGCAGGTATAGAAAACGCCATTGAGGGCCAGCTTCTGGGCTCCATCCTGCAGGAGCAGGAGATTCCCCACCGAATTCGCTCCTTTCATGATACCGCCTATGACGGCATGTACCAGTTCCAGAAAGGCTGGGGCGCAGTTTTCGCCCCGGAACCATACAGCGCCAGCATCCTTGACATCCTGGAAAAAATACGCTCAGATGCGGAAGCTACAGATTAATTACCACCGGTGCAAATTATGGAGGAAAAAACATGAGCGATCCACAGCAGACAAAGCGGGAGCAGTTTGAAAAGGCTCTGGAAATCGGCCGCCCCCCCAATATCGTAAAGCTTTTCCCCAATTCCCGGGCCCTTATCGTAAGCGGCAAATTCATAGACCGGGCCATGCTGAAAAAAGGCCGTGCCATCGCCATGGCGGCAAACGGCCGCAACCACTTTGTTATCCGGGGCGCCCTGAAGGCTGCACAGCGCGCCAATGCAGCCATTATTATAGAAATCGCCAAATCCGAAGGCGGAACCAATGCCTACTGCGCCGTAAATTACTGGAACCTTGCACGGCAGGTGGATGCAATCTGCAACGAATTAAACATCACGGTGCCGGTAGCCATCCACGCCGACCATTACGGCATAAAGAAAAAAGAGGACGTGGAGCCGGCAAAGACCGAAATTCCCTCCATTTTTGACGCCGGCATGACCTCTGTTGCCATTGACGCCTCCCATCTGCCGGATGAGGAAAACCTTCTGGCCAGTATAGAACTAAGCCCCTACGTGCCGGAATGGGCGGGTTATGAAACTGAAATCGGCGAAATAAAAGGGAAAGAGGGTATATCCACCCCGGATGAAGCCCGGTTCTTGATCCAGGGCTTAAACGCCCGCGGCATTTTCCCGGACTGGATCGCCCTAAACAACGGCACCACCCACGGCATTGAAGCCGGAGAGGACGGCGTCCAGGTGGAGCTTACCCGGGAAATTCACAATATCCTGGCGCCGTACAAAGTCTCCGGCGCCCAGCACGGCACCTCCGGCAACAGCAGTGAGAGACTCAGAAAAATCGCAGGGCAGACGTGCACAACAAAAGCCAATGTGGCGACGGCCCTGCAGATGATATCCTGGGGGCTGCGGGTAAACGACTACGGAAACGCGCAGCTTGACGAGGACGGAAACTTCATCAAGGAAACGGATGCGGGTGTAACCGATCAGATGTGGGAGAAGATGCGGGCATACGCCGGGGAGCGGGGACTGAAAAAAGGGGATTACAAAAAACTCAACCTTCCCTTTGAAAACAGCCTGCTGGCCCAGCCTAAAAACATCCGAAAGCGAATGGCAGCCGGAGTGGAAGAGTTTGTCTACAATATGCTGAAAGATGTATTCCACTGCGCCGGCACAGCTCCCCTGGCCATTGAGGCCATACTGGAGGCGGGCTCCTTTGATGCCGGCGTAAAAGCCGGGCGGATCGAAGACGCGGCGCAGTGGAGCGAGAACGCCATAAGGCAGCGGGCGGCAGCCATTAACAGGGAACGGGGGCCGGAAGGGGACTTTGAGGATTGATGCGGGAGAAGCGCTTCTGCCATTTCTGCGGACAACGGCTTTGCCGCAAACAAATAGAGGGGAGAAGCCGTCTTTTCTGCGTGAAATGCAATATTCCCATTTATGAGAATCCGGTTCCCGCGTCCTGCATGGTCACAGTAGACGCAGGGGAGCGGTTACTGCTTGTCAAGCGCAGCGTGGATCCCAAAAAGGGCTGGTGGTGTCTGCCGGGCGGTTTTATGGAGCTGCAGGAGACACCCGAGGACGCAGCTCTTCGGGAGCTGCGGGAGGAAACCGGCCTTAAGGGAGAAATTGAGCGGCTACTGGGCGTTGCCGCCAACAACAGCAGCCAGTATGATACGGTGCTCATGGTGGGATTTCTGGTGCGCTCTTTCAGCGGCACCCTGATTGCCGGTGATGATGCGGATGATGCGAAATGGTTTGACGGCAGCGACCTGCCGGAGATCGCCTTTGACACCCACAGGCGCTTTATAAGGCAATATTATGCAGCATGAACCTATGACCACTTTTTCTCGAGCTCTTTGAGCCCGTAAAGAAACTGGCGCCGTTTTTCCTCCGGCATTATACGCACCAGCGTACTCGAAACCGAATTGACAGCAGGGGCAAGACGGGACTCAGACAGAACCCGTTTACCGCCTGAAGGCAGGAAGGTCATCAGCAATACAAAAGCAAGGGATACCACCACCACTGCCTTTACAGATCCCAGAAGGGCGCCGAAAAAGCGATCCACAGCGCCCAGCAGTGCAACTTTCACCAAAAGGCGCAACAGGTGACCCAAAACATTAGCCAGCAGGAAAACCCCTGTAAAAACCAAAACAAAAGAGGCGATTGCCTGGTATTCCGGCGTGTCGATAAAGCCCGAAAAAAACGGCATCAATATAGAATAGCCGGCGTATCCAGCGTATAAACCGCCGACAAGACCTATAATAGAGGCCGCCTCCTTGATAAAGCCCCGGAATACACCTACCAGCAGACAGTAGCCAAAGAGCGCAACGATTGCCATGTCAAAGGGATTCATATGCAGTTCAAGGTTCAAGGTTCAAGGTTCAAGGTTCAAGGTTCAAGGTTCAAGGTTCAAGGTTCAAGGTTCAAGGTTCAAGGTTCAAGGTTCCAATTCTCAGATAATTGATTACTGGAGCAGGCCGCGGTGGTCAAGAAAATTCTTGTATTCATTAAGAATCATTATTAAAGTGGATGTTCA
>JAWOFF010000101.1:0-3321 GCA_046482325.1 Desulfosalsimonadaceae bacterium | reverse complement strand
TCATCACCTGGATCACAGAGAAACTCACACGAAAGAAGCTGGTTGCAGACGATGTCTTTCAGCTTCTGGCCAAAATCTCGGGCTGGATGCTGGCAACCTATATCATCGCCAAAATCGTGGACACAATTTACTGGGCCGCAGTTACAGCACCCGACATGGGGTTTCACCTTATGGAATTCTATTCCGGCAATCCCGTCTATGGCATCTGGATCCTGATCCTGGAAATTGTAATCGGCGGTGTTGTTCCGGCGGCAATTCTGATCACACGTCAGGGCCGCGAAAACAGGTCCCTGCTGCTGGTGGCGGCGCTTCTCGCCGTAATCGGGGTTTGCGCAAACCGATGGGTCATGGTGCTGCAGACACTTGCAATGCCTGTTCTCCCCTTTGAGGAGTGGTTCATGTACGCACCTAGCTGGCAGGAAGTCGCTACCACCATTCTCCCGGTAGCCTACGGTATCCTTCTTATCTCCCTGGCGCACCGCTATCTGCCGGTGTTTCCCCAGGAAAAAGAACTGAATCCGTAGAAAACAACAGGGATGCATGCGATTAACTGTTTAGTGACGGCACAAAATAAGGAGAACACAGATGTTTCCATTTAATTTTGAATGGGCCTGGGACATTCCGCACATGGTCTTTCACGGGGCGCTCTGGTATGCGCTCTCGATTGTAGGCCTCGGCCTGGCCTACTGCATCATCAAATCGGTTGTGGATACGGTAAAGGAAGAAAACGGGGAGCACCATTGAACCTCTCCGCGCCAGCGGAAACCCGGACATTATAGAAAAAACAAAGCAGGGACCCCTTCTTTTGTATCGGGGTCCCTTTTTATGTGAAAAAGCAATAACGGCCGCGGATTTATGCAGGAAAGCGGGGATGAGGCCGCATGCTGAAAACGGGGATTTGGCAATGGATGAAATACTGATTACAGGGGGCAAAAAACTGGAGGGGGATGTGTGGGTAAGCGGGGCAAAAAATGCAGCTCTTCCCGCTATTGCCGCCTCAATCCTTACAGGGGGCCGATTTACATTCACCAACGTGCCCGCCCTCAAAGACACTGAAAGCATTCAGCAGCTGCTTGACACAATGGGAGCCGATGTCTCCTTTAAAGATAATACGGTCTCTATTGATACCGCCAATCTCTCCCATTACGAAGCGCCTTATGAGCATGTACGGAAAATGCGGGCTTCAATCCTGGTTTTGGGACCGCTCCTTGCCCGCATGAAGCGCGCCCGGGTATCGCTGCCGGGCGGCTGCGCCATCGGTGCCCGACCGATTGACCAGCATTTGAACGGCCTTGCACAGCTTGGGGCGGATATCCTGCTTGAGCACGGCTACGTGGAGGCCCGGGCCGACAGACTCACCGGGGCCGAGATCTACATGGACATTCCCACGGTGACCGGAACAGAGAACCTGATGATGGCCGCAGTGCTAGCCGATGGCCGGACGGTTTTGCGCAATGCAGCCAAAGAGCCGGAAATCCAGGCACTTGCCTACATTCTCAACCGGATGGGCGCCCGTATTTCCGGCGCCGGCTCCTCAGTAATCACCATAGAAGGCGTAAATGAACTCTGTCCTGTGGAGGCGGAAATCATTCCGGACCGTATTGAGACCGGCACATTCATGATTGCAGCCGCTCTTACCGGCGGCAAAATCTGCATCCGTTCCTGCGAGCCGAGCCACCTCAAAGAAGTCATTCTGAAACTTGAGAAAACCGGGGCCGAAATTCAATGCAGCGACAGCTCTATCCGAATTAAGGGAACCTCCCTGATTCACAGCGTGGATATAAAAACCATGCCCTATCCCGGATTTCCTACAGATATGCAGGCCCAGTTCATGGTTTTAATGGCTGTAGCCAGGGGCTTTTCCGTCATCTCGGAAAACGTTTTCGAAAACCGCTTCATCCATGTCAGCGAGCTGCGGCGCATGGGGGCTGATATCACCATTTCCGGCAGCCATGCCATGGTCCGCGGCGTCCCGCACTTATCCGGCGCTCCGGTGATGGCAACAGATTTGAGGGCCAGCGCCTGCCTGGTACTGGCCGGACTCGTGGCTCAGGGTACCACACGGATCAACCGTGTCTACCACCTGGACCGCGGCTACGACTCCATTGAAAAAAAGTTCAGCAAACTTGGAGCATTGATTCAGCGCATACCCAGCTAAGTCCGCCCGGGAAACACCAATGGAGTCAAAAGCATCTGTTCACAGCAGGGCGGAAACGTTTTTGCGCCCGCTGATTCCGCTGTTCTTGGCTTTCTGCACGGGAATTGTCTTTGCCCGACTTCTGCCGGGCACTGCCCTGCCCGCCCTTGCAGCAGCCGTATTTTCCGCTGCCGCTTGTATTTACCGGTTTACGGCAAATGAGCCAGCCAGATGGCTGCCGCTTCTGCTGTATGCAGCACTCGGCTGTTTAAGTCTCTCCCCGTGGAACCTGGCCCCGAACAACTCCCACCATATCACAGCCTACACACACAATCAGACAAAACAGTGGCAGATCACCGGAACCGTTGCGGAAGAGCCGATTCAGGAGGATGGACGGCTGAAGTTTTCAATTACAGACATTTGCCTGGCAGAAAAAGCGGAGTCTGAACCCTGTCAGAAAGTGCGGGGAAATCTTAGGACAACTGTATACGGCAGCCCGCAGGCTCCTCCCGCAGCCGGAGACAGGATTTGTTTTCCCGGAAAAATAAAACCCCTGCATAACTTCAAAAACCCAGGCGGCTTTGACTACAAGGCCTTTATGGCGTTTCAAAACATTTATGGCAGCAGCTACTGCCAGGCCGGCAAACTGCGGATCCGGGCCAGAGGCAGCCCCGGTTTTCTGCAGGAATGGGTAGCAGAAAAACGGCGGTCAGTAGCCGGTCTGATCCGGGAGGCAACCGCAGAAGGCGACAGCCGGAGCATAATTTCCACCCTTGTGCTCGGAAAGCGCAGTCTGCTTTCGCCCGGACTCCGGAAAGCTTTCAACCGCGCAGGCGCCAGTCATATACTGGCCATATCAGGTCTTCATATAGGCATTGTGGCCACTGTTTCCTTCTTCCTTCTCAAAACCCTGCTGCTGTTCAGCAGGCCATTGCGGGACCGGGCGGTCTGCGGCAAGGCGGCGGCCCTTTTTGCCCTTTTTCCGATATGGGGCTACGCACTGCTTGCTGGCATGTCGGCTTCCACCCAGCGTGCCGCGATCATGGCAACGGTTTTTCTTGCCTCCTTTCTTTTGGAACGGGAAAGGGATGTGGCAAACACCCTGGCCGCTGCAGGCCTTGCGATTGTTATGATCTATCCCCCGGCGCTTTTCTCCGTCTCCTTTCAGCTATCTTTTACAGCGG
>JAWOFF010000170.1:0-7531 GCA_046482325.1 Desulfosalsimonadaceae bacterium | reverse complement strand
GTTTGCCGAAGATCGCGGAGAAACAAGTAAAGCAGCTCAGCCCCCAAACCCACCGGATGCTGGAGGATTTCTCCGAAGGCGTCAACGCCTACATAAATACCCACAAAGACCGGCTGCCGCCGGATTTCCGGATAACCGGCTACACTCCCGAGCCATGGGAGCCCGTCAACTCGCTCAATGTATTTAACGTGCTGAACCTGGGCCTCTCCTTTAACCTGAGTGAAGAGATCGCCTTTCTGAACCTGGCCCGGGCATTGGGGGCGCACAAGGCGGCATGGCTGTTTCCCGTATACCCGGACGAGCCCCTGCCCTTTGACAAGGCCGAAGCACTTGCCGAAATCCGGCTCTCCGCCATGCAGGAGCCGCTGGCCAGCCTGGCAAAGACCGTCCGGAAGCTGGATCGGCTATTGATGCCGCTTGGCACGGCGGCTTCCAACAACTGGGCGGTTGCCCCGGAGAGGACCGCAAAAGGGGCAAGCATTGTAGCCAATGACACCCACCTCCCTCTTGAGCATCCCCCGGTCTGGATGCTCATGCAGCTCAAAACTCCGGACTTTCACGCTGCAGGTATTGCCATGCCGGGAATTCCGGGTATTGTGGCGGGATACAACGGCAATATCGCCTGGGGCATGACAATGGTCATGGCAGACAGTCAGGACCTGTATCTCGAGCGGATCAAAACCATCGCCGGCAGGGAGCACTACCTTTACAAGGAAACGTGGCAGCCGGTTCAAACCCGCACGGAAACTTTTCACATAAAAGGCGCAGACCCGGTTACAAGAACCGTCAGATGCACGCGCCACGGCCCGCTTTTAAACGAGGCTCTGCCTCCATATACCGGCAGCCCCGCCATACCAGGCAAAGCCAAATCGGATTTCGGCCTGGCTGTTGCAACCACCCTGACAGAGGCGGATCACACCTTTGATGCCATGTACGGCCTCCATTTTGCCGAAACCCCGGAGGAAGGCCGCAAGGCCCTTAAAAAGGTCCGGCTCATGGGGCTTAATTTCGTATACGGCAATGCGGAGCATATTGGCTGGCAGGTCTCGGGGCGCTACCCGATCCGCAAAAAAGGGCGCGGCCACCTGCCGTCTCCGGGCTGGACCTCGGAATACGACTGGCAGGGCTTCCTGCCCCCGGAGCGGCGTCCCCGCGCCGCGGACCCGGAATGCGGATACCTCTATACCGCCAACCACCGCACCATTGAACCGGGAGAGGACCTGATCCTGGGCTCCAGCTGGTATGCACCGCAGCGGGCCGAGCGGATCCGGCAAATGCTTGCGGCAAATGAGAATTATACCTTCCGTGATGCTGTTTCCATGCAGAACGACCGCATGGATCTTCTGGCCGGGAAATTAAGGCGACTTTTCAGCGACTCCCCTCTGGCCTCCGGGATAGCAAAAGCAATTGAAAGCTGGGACGATGCGAACAGAGCGGGCCGGGCCAGGCAGGCCCTGACAATTCTGCGGGAATTTGACGGGGTCATGAAGGCGGATTCGGCGGGGGCGGCCCTTTTCGGAATTTTTCACCACGTGCTGACCCGCAGACTTTTCCGGGACGAGCTGGGGCCTGAGTCAGGAAGGGCCTGGAAAAGCTTCCGGGTTTTATGCCGCGGCATTTACGGCCCGGAGCAGGATCATCTCCTGGGGCGACCCATGAGCCCTTTCTGGGATGATGTAAGCACACCGGAAAAAATCGAGACCAGGGCCGATATCATCGCCGCATCCCTGGCAGCCTCCACGGCTTACGCCCGGCGAAGCATGGGGCGGAACCCGGAGAACTGGCAGTGGGGAAAGATTCATACCTACGAGTGGCGGTCCCGGATCTCAAAAATGCGCGATCACCTGCCTTTGTTCAAGCGATTCGGGGCCTGGCTGGCCGCACATTACACGGACCGCGGCCCTTATCCCGCAGGCGGAGGCTTTAACACCATCAATGTGGCCGGATATCACAAGGGAGAGGATTTCGATGTCTGGATGATTCCCTCCATGCGCATGGTGGTGGATTTCGGAAGAGAGGAGCCGCTTTTCCTGGTCAACTCCGGCGGTCAGTCCGGCAACCCGGGCAGTCCCCACTATGATGACGGCATCAGGGTGTGGCTCGAGGGCGGCAACCGGCAGATGAGCTACCGCCGGGAAAATCTCCGGCAGCAGTATGACCGGGTCTTCACCCTAAAAGCTCCGCAAAGGTAAGCCCGGGACTTCCCGTTTACAGCCATTTTTTGCGCTTGAACCAGACCAGCAGGCCGGCTGCAAGACCCAGAAAAACCGCCCACAATGCCGGATAGGCCCAAGGCAGGGACAACTCCGGCATGTTCTCGAAATTCATCCCGTAAACCCCGGCCAGAAAGGTGAGGGGGATAAAAATGGTTGCAATCACGGTAAGAACCTTCATGACCTCATTCATCCGGTTGCTCACCGTGGTAAGGTAAATGTCGAGCACGCCTGAAACAATATCGCGGTAGGTTTCCACGGAGTCTGCCACGTGGAAGGCGTGATCGTAGACATCGCGAAGATACAGGCGCACATCGTCGCTGATCAGCTCACATTCCTCCCGCAGCAGGTTATGGATGATCTCCCGCGCGGGCCGGACAGCCTTTCTTAAAAAAATCATCTGACTGCGGATTTGATGAATGCTCTGGACAATGGCGTCACCAGGATCTTCCAGGACTTCTTCCTGCAGGTCTTCGATTCTCTCGCCGATCTCCTCCATGATCACAAAGTAATGATCCACGATCATGTCTATGAGCGCATAGGCCAGGTAATCAGCGCCCGATTTCCGGATCCGGCTCTTTCCCTTTCGGATCCGTCCCCGGACCGCGTCAAACACGTCGCCCGGCTTTTCCTGCAAAGAGATGATCATGTTGGGCCGCACCACCACGCTGACCTGTTCCTGCTCCAGCAGCCCGGCACCGCCGTCATAGTCGATCATTTTCAGCACGGCAAACAAGTAGTCGTCATAATTATCGAGCTTGGGCCGGCCCTCGGTGTTCAGCATGTCTTCGAGCACCAGGGGATGCAGCGAAAACATTTCGCCAAGCTGGGCGATCACTTGGGGATCATGGACCCCGCAGATATTAATCCAGGTTAGTGTATCGTCTGAAATGGCATCCATGCAGGCAGCCAAATCGCCGTTTTCGATTTCCGTATAACCTGCTGCGTTGTAGCGGATCATGGACACATGAATGGCTTCAGCACCCTCATCGCCTACATAAACCAGCGATCCCGGCGCCATACCGAATTTCCTGCTCACCTTTTCAGATTCCATAAACCGCCCCTCCTTTGACTTTTTTGCCCGCTCCGGCCCCTACCTGCCGGATTTCGTCAGCCTGTATTCCTTGTAAAGCTTACGCGCCCGCTCCCAGTAGACATCCCCGCCGGCCCTGGTTCTGCCGTAGGTTTCATGCCAGTCCGCGGACACGGGCATATCCTCGTAGAGTTTCTCCCGATCCGCCTCGAGAAACATGCGCGGCCGCTGCATGAAATCCGCGCCGCACAAGACCTTTCTCCCGGTCTCCATCGAAAGCTTTTTAAGCCACTCCGGCCCCTCCATGTCCCGCATCAAATGGTGATCCAGGATCAGCGTGGAAACGCTCCGGGCAAGCCGTACGGCATTTTTCCAGGCCTTCTCGATCTGCCCTTCGGACAAACGGGCCAGATAAAGCGGCGGCCCGGCCGCCAGGACAACATCCGGGGCCCACTCCAGGATCCGGGAAATTGCCTCCTCGTTTAGAAGCTGGATATCCGAGGCATGAACAAAGACCCGCCCCGCGGCAATCCGGGTCATCATGACCGTCTCGGAGCCGCCTGCATCGCCGTGCGGAACAGGCTCGGAAAAACGCACCTCCCCGTCGCCGCCTGCATCCGTGAAAAACTCATTGCCCAGCATAAAGGACAGATCCGCGGCCCTTTCCTGCTCAAGCGGCGAGAAGGCCGCAGGCGGCTTGGTCCATATCCGGACCCGGGGGTTTACCCCCAGCACCTGCCTGATATTGAGCTGATAGGGATTTGCATTGGCAATGGGCACATGGTCGCCGTGGAAATGGCTGATCACGATATCGGTTGCCTGTTTCCACCGCGAAACAATCTGCTCCTGGATCCGCTCATCCAGGGCGACCTGGAAGGGATGCGGCAGGAGCTTATGCCGCATATACCCCAGCGCAATGCCGGGATCGATCAAAATCCGTTTCCCGGGGGTTGTCACGAAGCAGCACAAACCGCGCACACCAAGAGATTCCGTACCTATAATTTCAATTTCCAATGTCGTCCGCTTCCTTGGAACCTTAACATCACATGGCAAACAACCCCGGGCAATGCGGCACTTCAAAGCCCCAGCTTCTGCTTCAACTTTCCGATATCCGGTGAAAACAGGTTGTCCGTTGATTTACTCGCCATGGCTTCCCAACTCAAAAAAAGCCCTGCCAGCTTCTCCCGGCCGATCGGATCGTCTGCAGCCTGTCTGGGCGTCAGATCACCGAGCGCCGGCAGTGGTGTATCCATCCAGTGCTCCCAGTGTTTCTCGGCCATCTCCGCCATTTGCTCCTTTAGCTCCGGGATCTGCATCATTTCCTCCTGGCTGAGCGCTTGCCCGCCAGGACCGGGCCCTGCGCCCATGAACTCACCCTGTCCCTGCTCTTCCAGCATCTTCTCCACGGAAGTCATGACAGTGTTCTTATAAACCGCCTTGTTTTTGAGACGCTTTTTAACCTCTTTTTGTATGGTTTTGGAGCGGTTTTCGGAGTTGACCTCGACTGTCAGACGGTCCTTGTCAATCCCAATGCGGCCCATCACCGTGTTGCTCCATTCCGGATGTTTCTGGTTGCCCTTTTTCATCCAGGAAAAATGAATGCGCACCATCTCACCGGTATCATCGTATTCAGCCTCGGAAAGCAGCTCCTCGTCATCCGCGCCCCAGGCAAGGATTTTCAAAGCCCGGAACGCTTCCAGGGGACTGCACGTAAGCTCATAGATCAGCTTTACCGGCGCCAGCGGATCGCCGTCCGTATTCTGCATTACCGGCGGTTCCGGATTCATTGCCTTCTCAAAAATGCGAAAAAAGATGCCGCGCATCTCCATTTCCAGGTCATAATCCCGCAGTATCTCGGCGGTCACTTCCCCCTGGGCTTCCATAATGGCCTGCCGGAAATCGATAAAGTAGCCGTGATAGTCCGGTGGAATCATCAGGGGATAGGCCCCCACCATGACGGAGACATCGTCCATGGCGATCACCCGGGTAAAAAGGATCTTTGCCTTCACCTCCTGCGTTGCCGCCTGGTTTTCCTGCACCGTAACCGTCCGCTCCAGCAGCAGATCCTTCAATGTCAGCTCCTTGCCGGGTTTTACGTCAATGACCTGAAAGAAGCTGTAGGGCTGGGCGGAGATTTCTGCGATATAGCGCTTCTGGAAATCATCGAGCGCATCCGGGTGCGCCTCCGCATAAAAGCGGGCCACGGATTTTTCCGGCACAACCGCATCATCGGGCAGATCCGGATCCTCCAGCATTTCCGCCGCATCCCATGCAAAAACGAGCCAGGGCTCAAAGGCCGGTATAATTTCAGGCATCCAGTCCTCTTCTATTTCAACCTCTCCCCACAGCACGAATTCGTCCCATGCCTCCTCAATCCAGCCTTCGCCAAAAAGCTCCCGGGCATAATCTTTCAGCCTGGCAATCAGCTCGCCCTCGGTCCTTCTCAGCTTTTGCCGGCCAAAATCGGACTGGACCACATTGGTGGCCTCCAATTCCTGTTTGCCCAGACAGCACTTTTTATACTTCTTGCCACTGCCGCACGGGCACGGATCATTTCGCCCAATTTTCATAATCGTTTCACCCCTTTTGTTGGCACCCTCCTCAGCGCTAATGGCATCAATACTCGCGCCGAATAGTTTGTATCACATTCTCAAGCGCCTGAAGAAAACGGGATCGATCCCGCTTTTTCAAAGGCGGCGGCCCGGCCATAAACTCGCCTGAACTGCGAAGATCGGACAAGGCCCGACCCCCGGCGACGGCATGCTTGGCTTCTCCTCCGCTCTCCACCAGAACTGTTCTTGAAATTATCCGGGTATTTCTTCATGTCTCAAAAATACCCTATCGTCCCCAAGGTGTTCAAACAAAACCTTCATTGGAAGCGACAACTACGCTGACAGAGGGGATCCACCCCCCCCTCTTACGCTGAACAGGTCTTCTTTGCAATCTCTGTTTCAAAAACCTATCTTTCCCTATAATAGCGCAATCATTAAGAGAAGGAGGAGGTCAAGATGAAAAAAGTTGCGTCTGCAATTACCATAAGTGCATTTTCTGCCGTATTTCTTTTGATATTCGCCTTTGCAGCGCAAGGCGGCGATTCTGCGAAAAAGAAGATGAATATGCCTTGATTTATTACGTTGATCCCGGCCCTGGAGCATGGGGTGCTCCTCCTGCGGTTTATGTTTTCGGAACCGGTGTAGTGCCCCGGGAAGATTCTACCTCTGAAGATGGGAAAGAAAATGGCGAAGCGGAAGGAATGCGCTGGGCTAACCTTAAAATTGAGGGCTGTTGCAAGTTGGAAGCTATTCCGGTTGCAGATGATGTAAATTATCCAAATGGTGGTAAGGTCTGGCTGATACCTACTGAATACATTGATACTACAGAGCCGGGCTCTTGGGGGCAGATGGCCGGGTGGCCCTCAGATGTCACCGAAATACTTTTTGAAACCAGTCTTATCACTTACGGAGAGGTTGCTGAGCCAGATACTGCGTCAGGCGAATAAATATTTCCTCCGCATAATCTATCGATGCTGTATATCTTAATTCGGATTTAATAAACAAGAGGAGGGCAATCAGCCCTCCTCGTTTTAAATCTACCCTAAACCAAGCGGTTTTTTTCGACCGCTTTCAAATTTTTCCCGGCCAGAACCCGCTCCGGGTTCTGCCTTGTAATCACATCTGCCGCGCCCGCGCCTGCGGTTTCCGCAATCACCTGCACGGCTGCCCCCACACCGCGCGGATGCCTGTACACCGTATCATGGCTGTCTGTTGCCGCACAATGGACGTATCCCTTGCCGAGCAGGTACAGGGCCGTATCTTGGGCCTGTCCTCCGTAGCCGCCGGTAAAGGAATCATAATTGACCTGCAGAAACACCCCTGCGCCGATAATATCATCGAACACCGCCGGATTCCCGGCAAAAAACCCGCACCGCTCGGGATGGGCCAGAAGAACCCGGTGGCCCTTTGCCAGCAGAGGAAAACAGACCTGCTCCCACCCCAGGGGACTTCTCTGAAACGGCGCCTCAACAAGCAGATACGAAGTCCCGGCAAGCCCGGCAAGCCGTCCCCGGGCCAGCAGCCAGGCTATAGCGCTGTCCATGGCGATCTCCATGCCGGCATACACCCGGACCCCAACCCCCTTCCGGGAAAACGCAGCGTTCAAATCGGCGACCGCCTCGCAAACCACCGAAACCCCGGGCGTCCACGCAGAATAAGGCACATAATGCGGTGTTGCCACCACCCGCGAAAACCCGGCCGCCTCATACAACGCCCCCAGTTCGACACTCTCC
>JAWOFF010000110.1:0-28258 GCA_046482325.1 Desulfosalsimonadaceae bacterium | reverse complement strand
ATCTTAACAACCCCGCCTCCATGTTCGGCCACACCCTTATCATCATTGATACGGCATACACGAATAAACGTCTGTCCAATGCCGTAAATTATGCCGCATCCACGGAGGGCCGGGATGGTATCGCTCTGGCAGTCTCCGGACTTACAGGCCTTTACCGGGGCTATTATTCCGTGATGCCATATTATAAAAAAATTCAGGAATACAGCGACATCAACCAGCGGGATATCTGGGAATACCGACTGAATTTAACGCGGCCGGAGCTGCGGCGAATGGTGCGCCATATCCGGGAGATGGACCAGATTTACTCGGATTATTACTTCTTCGATGAAAACTGCTCCTACAACCTGCTTTATCTGCTCGAAGCGGCGCGGTCTTCAGCGCATTTGGTCGATCGTTTCCGTGTAGCCGCCATTCCCGTGGATACCATCAAAGCAGTAAGGGCGGAGGGATTTATAGAGGACGTGGATTTCCGGCCGGCCAAGACCACCCGGATTGCGTATCTGGAAGGGCAGTTGACACAAGAGCAGCTTGATACAGTACGCGGGCTGCTGGATGGCAAAGTTTCGGCCCGGGAGCTTCTGGATCGGCGGATTGCACCCGCGAAAAAAATACGGATGCTGGATCTGGCTGTAGAGGTCATCCAGTATCGCTACGTCAATAAAGAGCTGGACCAAAATGACTACCGCAGCCAGCTTATGGACGTCCTGCGGGCCCGCAGCCGGCTGGGGCGCCCGGATAAAGACTGGCAGGACAATATTCCTGTTCCCCGGCAGCCGGACAGGGGCCATGAGTCCAAGCGGGCAAGCCTCGGTTTCGGGGTGAAAAACGGAGACGCCTTTTATGAACTGGGGCTGCGGCCGGCACTTACCGACCTCACGGATACCGACTACATCCACAACCAGGGTGCCCAGATCGAGTTCTTTGATTTGCGCACCCGCTATTACCCGGAATCAGAACGGCTTACGCTGGAGCAGTTCGATCTTGTCGACATCGTTTCCATTGTACCAGTCAGTGCTTTCTCCCGGCCGCTTTCCTGGAAATTCAATACCGGCTGGCAGCGAAAGCCATTGAAAACAGACGACGACGCATCCTGTTACCGCGTAAACGGCGGGGCGGGATTGGCAGGCGAACTTTTTCCTGCGGGCCTTTGTTATGCCATGGCCGAGGCGGAGCTGGATATAAGCGGGGATCTGGCGGCGGATTACGCCCTGGGCGGCGGGGCGGCCGCAGGAACCGTCATCACTGCTGGAGATGCATGTAAAATCCATTTGTACGGCCGCGCAATGCGGTTTTTTGCCGGGGGCCTGCATACCGAGTATACCGCCGGGGCTGTCGGCAATTTCCGGGTGAGCACTAACAATCACATATCGCTTGCGGCAAGCCATGAAGATGCCGGAAGCAAAAGCTGGGAGGTTTCGGCCGCCTGGCACTGGTTTTTTTAAGTGCCTGAGTGGCTTTAAACACAAAGAAGTTATTTGCAGGACGTGGTCCAGGGCATTCAGCCCCAGGGGGCACTTCCAGAGAAGTTGCCGACGTGCCCGGTTTCGGGGCGGAATTTTTCCGTGATGGCAAAAAGAGGCAGACAAGAGAGGCAGAAATGAAAAAAAATTTTGTTATGTGGATACTTGTTGCTATGCTTGCGGCCACGGCCGCGGGATGCGTTTCGCCCCAGGTCAAGCTGTTTTCCGATGCGACAGACCCCCTGCGGCAGTATACGCTCTCAGGAAAAGGCGAAGGCAAAGTGCTGTTGATCCCCGTACAGGGCATCATCACGGACAGGACCAGAGATGAGGTCTTTCGAACCAGGCCGAGCCCGGTCCAGGAGATAGTCTCCCAGTTTGAGAAGGCACGCCGGGACCCCTCGGTCCGGGCTGTGCTTCTTAAGGTCAATTCGCCCGGGGGCTCGGTTACCGCAAGCGATATTATCTATAACGAGATCCAGGCGTTCAAGGAGCATACAGGTGTCAGCGTGGTGGTTTCCATGATGGATGTAGCGGCCTCGGGGGCCTATTATATTTCTCTTCCGGCCGATCATATAATGGCGCATCCCACTACCGTGACAGGCTCTGTGGGCGTCATATTCATGCGGCCGGATATCCACGGACTAATGGAGAAGCTGGGAGTTGAGGTGGCGGTCAGTTCCTCCGGGAAAAATAAAGACATGGGCTCGCCCTTTCGCAAAAGCACGAAAAGAGAGGAAGAGCTGTTTGCAGATCTTGTGGATTCATTGGGAAACCGTTTTCTGGAAAAGGTGAAAAAACATCGCCTGCTTTCCCGCCAGGAGCTTGACAGCGTGGCCACGGCAAGGATTTTTCTGGCCGGACAGGCCCTGGAAAAGGGTATGATCGACGAGATCGGCTATCTTCCGGATGCCATCGACAAGGCAAAAAAACTGGCGGGCATCCCGGATAACAGCCGGGTTGTAGTATACCGGCGCTCGGAGTTTCCAGACGACAATGTCTATAATTCCATCCAGATGCGTACAGGGGGCCGACAGCTTCTCGATCTGGGACTGCCGGAAGATTTGACGCGCAATCTGACGGGATTTTACTATCTGTGGACGCCGGCTCTGGCCGAGAACTGACAGTTCAGGCATAAAAAGCTGACTGCACGGATGGCATGGCGTTATTTAACAATGCGGACAAACTGTTTGAATTTCTCTCCTTCCGCTTTCTCCATAAGCTCAAAAAGCGCCATTTCCGTTGTGCTGAGGAAAGCCCCCATATCCCGCATCCTTTCCAGTGCTGTACTGCGGTCCCATGCGGTGCGGGAGGATACGGCGTCAGCAGCCACATGGACCTCGAGGGAATTTTTCAGCAGGGCGGCCGTGGTCTGGTAGATGCATATATGCGTTTCAATCCCGGCGATTAGTATCTGACTGCATCCGGTTTTCTGCACTTCTTCGACAAAGGAGGTGTGAAGGCAGGCGTTAAAGGCGGTTTTTGCAACCACCGGGGCTTGTTCAAGAATATTTTTCAATTCCGGGATGGTCGGCCCCAATCCCTTTGGATTCTGCTCTGTAACCACGATCGGCAGCTCAAAAAGGCGGGCGCCGCGGATCAGTTTCTGCAGGTTGGCGCGGATGCGCCCGGATTCATGGACGCTTTCTGCGAGTTTTCCCTGAACATCTATCACAAGCAGGGCGGTTTCTTTTTGACGCAGCATTGGTATGGCTCCTTTTTTGATAATATGTGCAAAAGCCCGTTAATTGCGGGAAGATAACGCCTCATTTATCATGCCTCCCACCGCTGCGCATTCCAGGCCGAAGGGCAGATAGCCGGCATAGCCGGGCAGCGGCATTTCAAATATAGGGAAACGGTGGACAAAAGGGATGCTGTACTCCCATTTGGCCAGACTCCAGAAATTCCACATCTCCCAGAAAAAGCCGCATATAAGGGCTGCCGTGGCAAAGGCGACAATCCTGCTCCAGTCCCCTTCACGCAGAGGGGAAAAAACATGTTGTTCTCCGGCCAGCACCTGCAGGCAGATCACAATGAGCAACGGGGAAATCCATAGCAGCGGAAACAGGAAATTGGGAAAGATGCCCAGTGCGAAAAGCCCCGGGGCGGCCAGCAGGATAATTCCTCCGGCAGCGGCTTTGGGCCGGTTGGGCCGGAGCACGATAAAGTTTTTGTAGGCTTCCCGGAAAAAGGGGAAAGACTTGAGCAGCTCCGCCGTACTCCAGACCGCAGGCAAAACAGTGGCAAAGCAGACAGAGGCGTAGGTGATGTACTGGGCCGGCGAGAACATGTCCACCTGTACGTAGTACCAGTTGAGCACGAAGCGGTTAAGATATTCAAAAAACCACCAGAAAAGAGAGCTTGCAGGAAACAGGGAAACAAAGAAAAGAGGCTTTTCCAAAAGCAGGCAGGATCCACTTTTTTTGCAGGACAGCGCGTTGGCAACAAGGATATAGCCGATCCACAGAAAGGGAAATGTATAGAGCTGCCATGCACGAAACCAATCAAACCGGCTCCACGCAAGGATCCAGGCAAGAGCACCAACAAAAATCCCCACCCATCCCCATACAGGCAAAGGCCGGCTCTCAGAGCCTGCCCCGCTTTTTTGCCTTTTTTGCAAAAACTTCAGCGCCCGCAGGACAAAAGGACTAAGGCAGGCGAGAACAAAAGCGGCAAGGGCTGAAAACACCGGCCATGAAAAGGGGGCATGGGCAATCCGCCCCGGTTCGGGGGGGAAATGAAAGTACACCCCGAGTGCATGTTCGCCTGTGCTCCATACCCCCATAAGCGGCAGGCTGAGAAGGATTGCCGCCAGTATAAGGAGTTTGAGACAAAAGTTTATGGTGCTTTTCTGCTTCATTGTAATCGGAGCTGAAATAAGCGTTTTAAATTCTGAAACTTTTGTTTTTATTTTAAAGCAATGCGGATCCCTTACTGCCGTATGCAGGCGGATCAGACAATTTTGGCCATGATCATTTCGCTTACTTTTTCTGCGGATCGGCCGAAAAGCTCTTTCATTTCCACGAGCTCGAGGTACTCGTCGCGCCACGCAATGCTGTTTTCCTGGACCAGGTTCTTGATATGCTCATGCTTTCCGCCGAGGGCCTTGACCTTGCTGGAGAGATCGACCTGTGCCCTGAAGGCGATTTCAGCCAGCGCGAGGTGTTCAATCGTGTTTGGTCTGGCAGGATCGGAGGAGATGATCGGGATGACTACAATGCTGCGCTCATCTTTTCGGCCTTTGCCGATATAGACGTTTCCCTGCCGTACGATGATTTTTTTTGTGCCGGCAAGGGTGCTGTCCGACTCCGAGCGGGAAGCAATGGCGCGGGAGGTGCCCTCCTTTTTCACCGTATGGATGCGGGTCTTGTCTGTCGGCTCGCCAAGCAGATTGATGCCGCTGATTCGGTAGAGGGTCATTCCGCGGATTTCGGATATGACCTTCTGGAGGTTTCTGAGTACCATGATGTTGGAGATCGTAAGCTGGGCGATGGTGAAGCCGTTGCCGCGAAGCAGGTCGAAAAGCAGGCCCTCGGCTTTTTCCTCGATTCTGCTGGTGCCCACTGTGACGGTTTTTGCCTGGTGCTTGATGGCGTCAATCGGCCTGGCCAGGCAGTTGATGGTCTCTGAGAGGGATTCAAAGAGTTTTTCGAACATGTTTTTGGCCGTCCCCTTGATCCCGAAGTCAATTTCAAAATCCGACAGGGGCAGACGGCCGGCAAGGTATTTCAAAAGAAGCGTGAGGTTGGCGGCGCCCTTGATGCCAATGGGGGAGGGCAGTTCGTTGGCTGCCTGTCTTTTGCGGAAATCGGAGTAAAACTGCAGGACTTTTTCCCTGAAGCGCTTGTCCAGTGCGATCTCGAAAATATCGAGATCCTCGCGGCCCAGTTGATCAATTGTATTTTCCATCTCCTTTCGGAAATCAAAGAAAAATCGCGAGCCGTCATTGATGGCAAGGGCAGCATAGTAGCCCCATATATGGCCTGCCAATGTGTTTACAATGGGGGCCAGGTGTTCGTTTACCGTGGGCACGGCAATGACATCAGCTGCATAAGGGTCGAAGCGGTCTTCATGGGCGTCTGCTATAACCACAGGAAGCGCCTTGTGGGAGCGAAAAATGGCGGTGTCTTTGACTATATCCCCGATTACGCTTTGACGGGTTCCGGCGGCGCAGACGAATATGAGCGGCTCAGAGGAGAGATCGATATGCTTTTTGTCCTCTACAAAGTCCGATGAAATGGTCTTGTAGCAAAGTTCGCTGAGCTTTATACGGATTTCGTCCGCTGCGGATTTGTTGGGCCCGCTGCCTACGGCCGCCCAGTAGATACGCTGCATGGCGAGCCGACGGGCGGATTCTTCAATTCGGCCGCTGCTTGCCAAAACTGTTTCCATCCGTTCCGGGATTTCCAGCATTTGTTTAATTTCATGGGAGATAAAACCGTGTCCGCGGCTTCCGGAAAGCTGGGTGATATACAGCCCCAGCAGGGCGCCTGCAACAATCTGGGAGTAGAAGGCCTTGGTGGAGGCCACGGACATTTCAATGTCGCGGCCGCTGCTGGTATAGACAACGCCGTCGACTTTAAAAGTCAGGTCCGAATCCCGCCGGTTTACGATGCCCACAGCCCAGGCGCCCAGTTGTTTCATCATGTCTACTGTCCGATTGGTATCCGTGGTGGTTCCGGATTGGCTGATGGGAACCAGAAGGGTTTGCTGCAGCTTGTCGGTTCCGGAAACAAAGCCGCTTAACTCGGAGGATTTTAGGGCCTCCACCTGGATTGACGGGTTGTTCAGATAGTAGCGCATGATGTCTGCGCATACCTGGGCTGCCACCCCCGCTGTGCCCTGGCCGATAAAAAGAATCCGACGAAGCCCGTCTGCCTTGATGATGGCGGCCAGTTTTTCAGGCACCATGGAGCCGTCCAGGGTCAGCACATAGCGCGATCCGCCGTTTTCGATGATTTTCCAGCGATTTTCAAGGGTTTTTCGCACCGAGGTCGGGGATTCGGATATTTCTTTCAAGAAATAATGGGTAAAGTTCTGGCGGTCTATGTCTCTTGAGGTGAGCGGGGTTTTGCGAATGTCTGCATCAGTGAGCTGTATGGGTGTGCCGTCGTAGAACATCGCTTCAACACCGTCAAGCCCACCGCCTGCGCATTGGTCAAGTACAAAAATCTGTCCGGAAACAGGATTGCCGGCTGCATCGTAATGCCGGAGGCCGCCGTCTAATTTCAGGTACGCGGCGGTTTCCTCCACCAGTCCGTAGACTTCCGAAGTTGGCACATAGCGGTCGTCGGCAAGGCCGACAAAGATGGCCTGCCCGGATCCCTTTAACGCGAGAAAGAGTTTGCCGGGGGCGAGATCTGTGTGCATGGCAATGGCGTGAGAGCCCTCAAAATCGTTTACAGCAAGGCGGAATGCGGCCTCCACCGGCTGGCCGCGGCTGATGTAGGACTGGATATGGACCGGTATAACCTTGGTGTCGCAGGTGATTTCCTCCGGCATACGGATGCCCTGGTCGGCATAACCGGCCTTGATGGTCTGGTAGTTGTCTATGTCGCCGTTTAGGCATACATGAATGATCCCTGAGCTTGCATCCGGCTGCGTGCGGTTGTCAACGGGATGGCAGTTGGCTTCATTGATATCGCCCACTGATGCCCAGCGTGTGTGGGCAAATACCGTATGATAGCAGAAGGGCAGCCGCAGTACTTCCCCGAAAACAAAATCACTCTGGATTTCCCTGCGTATAGCGCGGATATTGTCCCCCAGGCTTCCGATTTCTTCGGCCACCTTGTAAATAAAGGCAATCGAGGTGAGGGCCCCTTTATCCCCGGATTGAAAGGCATTAACAGAGATAGAGCGGTTGTTTAGGATATCGGAGTTCAAGCGGGAGGTAAAATCGCCGTCCAGGCCCGCGGTTTCCAGGTTATGCCGAAGCTTTTCATAAACGACTGACTCCATTACAAAAAGAAGCGAGATACCGGCTGAATCCCGGCCGCGCACCTCCAGGCGGTCTATGCTGTTTAGAACGGCATTGATATTTTTCGCGGTTATAACGCAGTCTGCATCGGTAAAAGCGTCGGCGCTGCTGAGAAGTCCCCCGATTTTATCCATGTTCTCCAGAAGTTCTGTTTTTAAACACCATGCTGCATCCTTTAACCGTTCAATCCGATCCGCCATCACTGATACCGGTTTTGCCGGCAGTTTACCCATCAGGCGTTCCAGCCGCCGGCTTTCCCTGTCAATGATTGCCTCCAGATTTCGGAGGCATCCGGCCAGATCCTGTTTTTTGGAAGGATCAAGGAAAATTTCTGAAAAAGCCCTTCCTGTTTTCAGCGATCGTATAGCTGCGTACAGATCCTCTACTTCCCGCCCGCCTCCCAGGTAATCCGGACCGCCGGCTGTTTTTTCGTTCAGGTCCGCGGCTTCGGATGCCTGTTGCATCCGTTCCAGCATTTCGGTAATGGAGGGAGTGGAAAAGCCGGATGCGGTGCGGGGAGTGGAAAAGCCGGATGCGGTGCGGGGAGTGGGCTTGACCGCCACCATACCGATGATGCCGCATTGACAGACGGCCCGGTGACAGGGGAAAAAGATGAGCGATCCGGCAGGTACGCTTGTCGTATGCTTTCCCAGATATAGACGATACCTGGCCAGGGCCGCGGCGCGGCCGGCGAACATTTTCATGATACGGATTGGTTTTTGCATATTATGCCTGTTTTTTTTCCGGGCTTTGTTTGAAAAATTCGTTAAAAACCATTTTCGCGTAAGTACTCGCACGAGTGCCTATGTATTTTTTGTGCGCCACAAACACGGCTACGCCGATACTTCGCGTTCCGTCCGGCTCTTCGGCGAATCCGGCAAACCAGTCGTATTTAATCTGCAGGGGATTGTTGTTGATGGAGCCGGTTTTCCCGCCCAGGACAAGTTTTGAGAGGACCCCGTGCCGGCGGGCCGAGCGGAATTCGCCCCTGGCCGTGCCCTGGACAATGGTGGCCTGCATGAGTTTTTTCAGGACACTCGCGCTATGCGGTGTCACCGCCTGATTGAGTAGTCTGGGCTGTCTTTTGTATACTAATTCATTTTTTTGTTTTACCGACTGAATCAGAGCGGGCTGCATTATTTCTCCCCCGTTGGCGATCCCGCAGACCATCATTGCAGCATGCAGCGGGGAAATCCGTGTCTGGCGGTTGAAGCCGCAGGCAATTTCCGCCCAGTTATAGGGTTTTTCCTCTATAGCCAGCGGGCTTTTTCCAAGCGGCAGATCAAAGCTGATGGCGCGGTTGAACCCAAAGGCTTTCGCATATTTTTCCAGACCGGCCTTTTTGAGGCGGTGAATCCCGATTTTACCGAATACCGGATTAATGGAGTCGGCAAAGGATTCAGCAAAAGAGACTTGCCGGGTGTATTTGTTGTGCCGATCTTCGAGCTGGGATTTATAAAGGGTGTATTTGCGTCCGTTATAGGCCATTTGCGTGCTGCAGGTAAAGCCCAGTTCCTCAACAGCGGCGGCTGCGGTAACAATTTTAAAAAGGCTTGCCGCAGGAAAGTCCGCCCTGGTGCAGACATTGCTGTTGGCACCGGTTCTGTCAAAGCTGGCCATGGCAAGGATATTTCCGCTTTCCGGCTCCATGGCCACCAGGGCGAGATACTTCGCATGTTTTTTATCAATGTTGTCTGAAACGGTTTGCTGCAGCTCCGGATTGATGCTGGTTCTCATTTGGTATTCCCGCATTCCCGCCTCCAGCAGAAAGCCGGG
This sequence comes from Desulfosalsimonadaceae bacterium, assembly GCA_046482325.1. Classification (GTDB taxonomy): domain Bacteria; phylum Desulfobacterota; class Desulfobacteria; order Desulfobacterales; family Desulfosalsimonadaceae; genus M55B175. The sequence goes on along the minus strand of JAWOFF010000110.1, from coordinate 19,045 downwards.
CCTGGCAACTTCTTCAGGGGATTTGCCGGACAGGAGAGTGCATAGGTCGCTTTGTTCCAGGGTCTGGACAGAGTCCAGCGGTACGGGCTTACGGGAGGTTTTAAGCGTCAGGTCCAGGCACCAGAAAAAGCCCTGGTTGAGGACAAGTAAAAGTACAAGGGCCAACATGTAGAGAGGCAGCCGTTTAACAGCCTTTTTTTTTGCGGTCTGTTTGCGGAGTTGGCTCTGATAATGCGTCCAGGACTTGGTTGGGGCAAGTTTGACGTTATTGCGTTTTATGCGTTTTGCCATAATCGGGTTTTGCCGTAATCCGGACAAACCGGTAAAAGCTTTTTATACCGCCTGCTGCGGTATTGATGCAGTAAACAGCCCGGGCCACTGATGTGACAGCCTGCTTTACAGAAAAAACATACCCGGAAGAAAATACCCGTTGATGCCGGAGACGGCGCGCAGGCCCCGGGCCTTTGGTGGCAATTACATTACCGGCAAGGCAAAGGGCTGTCAAACCGTTTTTTCTACATGAAAAAAACTTCTCTGGTCCCGCCAATCAGGCGGATTCATAGTTTTTTGCACGCTGCTTCCGCAGACCTCCATCTCCCGAATGCTCTGCCCCGGAAGAGCCGCAGTAAATAAGCAGGCAAGGAGCTCAAACCGGATTCTGAATTTTTAAACAGCCATCTGCCTCATGCCGGGGTTTGACACTCACCTTCGAAATTGCTATGGCAAATGGGACTGGACAGGAAAATGCATCAGGAAATGGCCATACCGGAAAGGCGGGATTATGAAGCGTTTGACGATGACAGCGGCAATTTTGTGTTTAGCCGGTTTTATTCTGGGATGCGGTGCTCGATGGGCGCGCTCGCCCGTGGTCAAAAGCCGGGATATGCAGGTGAGCCTGGAGAAGCAGCAGACAGGGGAGCAAGGATACGCCCGGCAGTTTCAGCATCCCTTTGACATGGATGCGGACAGGCTGAAAATTTTTTTGGAGCAGTTGCGGTATAAAAAGGATTCGCTGGTTCTGGGCAAGGCGCAGGAGCTGCCGGTTTTTGACCATAAGGAGATTGATCGTCTGGCGCCGGCCATGGCCGAGGCACTGGCAAAAGCCGGTCCCAAACAGCGGGTCCGCTTTATTTCATACAATAAAGGCGGCGTTTTTCTTTTTCAGAAAACCAGAAGAACCGGCGGTGTCATGTTTGTCGATACAGCCGGCAGGCTGAACCTGGCTTTCAGTTATGTCAACTACGTAATTAAAGACAAGGAAATCAAAACGACCTATACAAAAAAGCTGTATTCCGATCCTCTCCAGGAAAATACCGCAGATACGTCCGTGCTGGGACCCGAGTATGTTTCCCATTACCGGAGCGGCGGCGGGGAGAAGCCCTGGTGGCTTGTTGCGGATGCTTCTGAGGTGGGCAGGCTTGAAACACCGGCGGTGCAAGAGCAGGAGACAGCTGTATCCCCTGAACCTGCTGAAGTCCGTAAAGAGGATGCCAGGCAAAAGCAAGCTCCATCCGGGAAAAAAGCCCGTAAGACAGCGCCGGAGCTGGAAGCCGGAGATGAGAAAACCGGCGGCGACACAGGTACAGAAGCCTGGAGCCGCAGAAAGAAAGAGGTCAGAGAAAAGCTTGAGTATTTGAAAGATCTCCACGAATCGGATCTTATAAGCAGCGAGGAGTACAAGGCACAGAAACAGCAGGTGCTGGAAGAGCTCCGGTAAGCCCGGCCTCACCCCTGTATCATGAGATTTAACGCCTCTATATGTTCTGGATTTTCCTTATCCATGACAGCAATGATGCGCTTGTACATCCGGTGCTTATGTTCTGCGAAAATGCCGGTTTTTTTTGAAACGCTCAGTTTGGTTGGAAGGAAAAGAAGGGTGTTCCGGGGTCCGCTTCCGGAAAGCAGAAAAAGCCCCGGTCAGCTTTCATGTTAGGCAATAGGAAGTTAGATGACCGGGCTGCATATAGCCGCCATATTTTTTGGGGCACTCATTTTTTACCTGTTTGTTTGGGAACGGTTTTGTATAAGGGTGCGCCGCTACCGCATCCCGGTTCCGCATCTGCCGGGGGCATTTGCCGGCTTTCGCATTGTTCAGCTCTCTGACCTGCACTATGGTCCGCTCCAGCCCATGATTTCGCTCAGGTACGCCGTCTGGCGCGCCAATAGCCTAAAGTGCGATATCATCGTCTGCACCGGTGATTACGTCCTGGAGAGAAACGGGCACAAACAAATCGACCGGATCTGGCCCCTGCTTGACCGCCTGCACGCGCCTCTGGGGGTATATTCGATACTCGGCAATCATGATCACTGGGCTGACACCGGGAGAAGCCTGCAGTGGATGGATAAGACCGGGCAGAACCTCAGGGGACAGAGGGCGGTCTTTGAAAGGCAAGGCCAGCGGCTCTGGCTGGCTGGCGGCGGCGATCTCTGGGAGGATCCGATTCCCGTCGACCGGATTTTGGCCGGTATACCGGATGCAGACTGCCGGATTGTTCTCGCCCATAATCCGGACAGTGCGGATACCGGGTTTTCCGGCCGGGTGGATCTGATGATCTCCGGCCATACACACGGCGGCCAGTTTGTGCTTCCATTTTACGGCGCACCCTTTAATCCCGTGAAAAACAAGGCATATACTTCCGGACGCAAACGTTCCTGGAAAGGGGTGCCGCTCTTTATTACAACAGGGATCGGCTGGGGCACATTTCCGGTGCGCTTCAACTGTTATCCGGAAATCGCCGTGCTGGAGCTTTGGCCTGACCCGCAGCAGTAAGGTCAGGCCAAAGCTGATGGCTTCGCAAAAAGTCCAATATCTTCGTTGCGCTGCATCCCATCGGAATTTCACGTACTCTATGTACGCTGCATTCCTCGGGATTTGCGACGCCTTGATCTTGAACTTTTTACTTTGCCATCCCAAACCGACTTTTTACGAAAGTATCAAAGCTCCCGCTGTTCTATTTTCTCAGCGCTTTCACCGCGTCCAGTATCTGCGGCATGGCCTCGCCCGCCTTCAATGGAATATAGGCATCAGAGATGCGCGCAAAAGGGTTTTCATTGGGGTTTACCACAATTACCGGCGCTCCTGCGCCCTTTGCTTCAAAGGGAAGATATGCCGCCGGGTAGACAACCCCGGATGTTCCTATGGCAAGCATTGCATCCGCTTTTTTCGCGACATCAAATGCCCTGGGGATATCCTTTACCATTTCGCCGAACATAACAACATCCGGGCGCATGATTTTCCCGCAGCTGCTGCATTTGGGAAGCAGCGTGGAGAGGGTGGAGAGGGTGGAGAGGCTGTATTCGGTCAGAGCCTGGATTTTCTCCTTAACGCTGGCTATCAGCTCCTTTCGATCACAGGTATCCGTATTGGCGCATGAAAGACAGGCAAGCCGAAAGCCGTTGCCGTGGACCTCGATTACATCGGTATTTCCGGCCTCCCGGTGCAGATTGTCAATATTCTGCGTAATGACCGTACTGAGGATACCCATTTTTTCAAGCTCCCCTAGCGCAATATGCCCGGGGTTGGGTTCAGCCTGCTCAAAGGCCTCCAGAAGTTCAACGAAAAACGGGATGAATTTGGGTGCGTTGCTGTTGAGAGCATTGATCAGGCCGGTTGCCGTTCCCACTTCCGCCGGATTCAGCTTGTCCCATACGCCTCCGGGATCGCGAAAGGTGGCAATTCCGCTTTCAGCAGAGATGCCCGCCCCGCAGGAAGCCGCCGCATTTTTAGCGCCCGAGAGGATTTCTGCCGCTTTCCGGATTTCCTCTTCCGTGCTCATGACACACTCCTCCACTTGGAAATCATTCAATTCGGGTTTTTGTTACCGTAACAATTTTTGGCTTTTTTTCCAAGTGGCCCTGCGGGTTCATAAAAAGCATGACGCCGTAATAGTTAATTTCCGGGGGGATAGACGGACAATTTATGCCTGCCGTCTGGCGGGCCCAAAGCTAAGGCCGGGTCTGGCGTGATTTTGGATGACATCTTTCCCGATTATACATTCCACCACATTTTTATAATCCGGGAGTTCGTACATGATATCGAGCATGCAGGCTTCCATAACCGCGCGCAGTCCCCGGGCGCCGGCTTTGCGTCTCTGCGCGCGGCGGACAACGGCGGAAAGGGCTTCTTCGGTGAAGGATAGATGTACACCCTCCATGGCAAAGAGCTTCTGGTATTGTTTTGTCAAAGCGTCTTTGGGCTCAGTCAGGATGCGGAGCATCTCAACTTCGGAAAGCTCGCGAAGCGGGGCGATAATCGGCAGACGACCGATAAATTCAGGGATAAAGCCGTATTGGAGAAGGTCTTCGGGCTCGATAAGAGACAGCATTTGTTCCGGATGCATATCACGCCTCCCTCCGTGAGATGCCCCAAAGCCTATGGTCCTGGATCCGATCCGCTTTTTTATTATGTTCTCTATTCCGCTGAAGGTACCGCCGCAAATAAAGAGGATATCGCTTGTATCAATGCGGATCCATTCCTTCTGGGAGTGTCTGCCGCCCTTTCTGGTTGCAACGCTGGCCCGGGTTCCTTCCAGGATTTTTAAAAGCGCCTGCTGAACACCTTCTCCGGACACGTCCCGTCCGCTTTCCATATCCGTGCGGCGGGCAATCTTGTCGATTTCATCGATATAGATAATTCCCTGCCTGGCGCGCTCCAGATCCCACCCTGCATTGCAGAGCAGCGAGGATATCATGCTCTCCACATCCTCTCCCACGTAACCGGCTTCGGTAAGAACCGTGGCGTCGGCCGTGGCGAAGGCTACATTTAACTTTTTGGCCAGGGTGCGCGCCAGAAGGGTTTTACCGGAGCCTGTGGGGCCGAGAAGCAGAATGTTGCTCTTTGCAATAATTCCGCCGCCTGCCGCAGGCGGGGAAAGCATACGCTTATAGTGATTGTAGACAGCGACGGAAAGGATTTTTTTTGCCGTGTGCTGTCCGATTACCCAGTCGTCAAGGTGGCGCCTGATTTTTTGCGGCGTGGAAATTTTGCATAAATTCAAATGCTTGCCAACAAGGTCCTGCTCGATAACGGCTTTGCAGGCCCGGACGCAGTCGCTGCAGATATATACCGAGGGTCCGGCAATCATTTTTTCGACTTCGGATTGCGGTCTGCCGCAAAAGGAGCAGATGAGGTGATGCAAATTAACGTTCCGCGGCATGGCAAGCCCCTCCTCCCTCCGCTGGATAACCGGATTGCCGCCAGGGTTCAAGGTTCAGGGTTCAAGGTTCAGGGTTCAAGGTTCAGGGTCTAAAGACGCGGTACCCTGTATATGCATTAATATATTGGCTGTTGCCCTTATAGCAATGGTGCCGGCGTCTATTTTTTAGCAGGAGGCGCCATAAATTCCGGACCCACCGGATCAGTGACAGTTTCCTGCAGAATTGCGTCGATTTCCCGGAAGTCGCTGTCGGTAAGTTCCCATCCGGAAATCTGCGGCAGCGGATCCATGTCTGAGGGGCGGCGTCCTCCCCAGAGGGCCACGCTGGCGCCCCGGTCCAGGACGAAGCGAACCGCCAGGTGCAGTATATCTTTGCCGTGGCGCTTTCTGGCAAAATCCTGCAGTCGCCCGGCGGCAGCCAGGTATTGCTCATAGCGGGGCTGCTGGAACTTGGGATCAATGTTCCGCAGATCATCGCCGTAAAAGATACGTTCGCGGCTCATTTTGCCGCTTAAAAGTCCCCGGCACAGCGCGCCGTAGGTAAGTGTGGCAATACCATTGCTGCTGCAATAGGGAATCACTTCGTTTTCCGCTGCGCGTTCAAAAATATTGAAAGGCGGCTGGCAGACACCAAGAGTTGTGCCTTTCTGAAATTCAGCCATCTGCTCAGGAGAAAAATTGCTTACTCCGGCCACCCGGATCTTGCCCTCCTGTTTTAACCGGGCCAGCGTCTCCGCCGTGGTCTGCAGGTCGACGGTCGGGTCCGGCCAGTGGATCTGGTAGATGTCAATTACGTCAGTTTGAAGCCGGCGCAGGCTGTCTTCGACTTCCTTCCGGAGCCGTTCAGGACTGGAGTCCCGCCATACGGCTTTTTTATTAGCATCCCAGGCCAGCCCCGCCTTGGTGGCAAGGATGAGGTTTTCTCTTCCGCCATATTCGGCAAGCGCTTTGCCGAGGATTTCCTCGGAGGTGCCGAATCCATAGACAGGTGCCGTGTCTATGAGGTTGACGCCTTTTTCAAGAGCGGCGTGTATGGTCTGAACAGAGGCCTTTTCATCTGTTCCGCCCCACTTCCAGCCGCCGATTGCCCAGGCCCCCAGGGCAACACGGGTGGCCTGCTTGTCCAGTTCGGGGATACGCGTTTTTTCCATGGTCCATTGCTCCTTGCATATTTACGGGTGATAAAGAAGTGCAGTACTCTGTATATACAGGTATAAGCATTACAGGCGCGGCGTCAAAAAGCTGCGCGCCTGTAAGGGGGCACGGAAGTGAGAGCAAAAAGAGCCTCGGCCCCGGGGGTGCGGGGCCATTGGCGCATGGATTATTTGACAGGCGTACCGGGCGGAACCGCCTTCTCCACGGTGGCCACAGTGGAGCCGTCTTTTGCTGCAGCGGCAAGCAGCATGCCCTCGGACTGTATTCCCTTTAATTTCGCAGGCTTTAGATTGGCCACAACAAGAACCTGACTGCCGATCAGCGCCTCCGGAGAATAGCTCTTGGCAATTCCTGCAACAACCGTTCTTCTGTCATTTTCGCCCAGATCCACAGTTAGCTTGAGAAGCCTGTCCGCCTTGGGCACGCTTTCAGCATCCAGAACTGTGGCCACGCGCAGATCCAGCCTGGCTACATCCTCCATGCCGATTTGCGGGCGGCCTTCGCCGGCTTCTGATTCTCCCGCAGGTGCGGCCTCCTCCTGCGCGGTTTCTTTTTTCTGCTCAATCCGGGGAAAAAGCGATACGGGTTTGCCGAGCTCAATGCCGGGGGAAAGTACTCCCCAATTCCGAAGGGCTTTAATGGAGAGGCTGCCGTTTTTCTCAGCATTATAGCCCAGACGCGATAACATGGTCAGAGAAGTATCCGGCATCACCGGATACAAAAGTCCGGCAATGACGCGAAGGCCCTCCAGAAGGTTGTATATGACCGCCTCCAGGCGCTTTTTCTGCTCCGGCTGTTTGGCAAGCTCCCAGGGAGCAGTGCTGTCCACGAATTTGTTCATCCGGCTGATAAAACCCCAAACCGCAGCCATGCCCCGATGAAACTGCAGATCTTCCATGGCTTCCTGGTAGGCATCGATAGCGCTCCGGGCTGACAGGGAAAGTTCGGGGCCGACCTCTGCCTGCATGTCTGAATCGACTGCCGGAACAACAGCCCTGAAGTATTTGTGGAACATCCCCAAAACCCGGGAGAACAGATTGCCCAGGTCGTTTGCCAGGTCGGAATTGATCCGCTGGATCAGGGCTTCTTCTGAAAATCCTGCGTCCAGGCCGAAGACCATCTCCCGCATCAGGAAGAAACGGATTGCGTCTCTTCCGTAGCTCTGCTTCAGGTAGTGGGGATCCACCACATTTCCCAGGCTTTTGCTCATCTTGCTCTCCTCCACGTTCCAGTAGCCGTGGACATAAAGGTTCCGGAAAATGGGGAGACCGGCTGCTTTCAGCATGGTGGGCCAGTATATTCCGTGGGGCTTTAAGATATCCTTGGCAACGATATGCCTGGCCTGGGGCCAGAATTTTTTAAAGTTTTCGCCTTCCGGATAGCCAAGAGCGGATACATAGTTGATCAGGGCGTCAAACCACACATAGGTGACATAATCAGAGTCAAAGGGAAGGGTGATTCCCCAGGTCAGCCGGGACTTGGGGCGCGAGATGCAGAGGTCATCCAGAGGCTCGCGCAGAAAGGAGAGAACCTCGTTGCGGTAGCGTTCCGGCTGAATTGTCTCCGGGTGATCGGTGAGGTATTCGATGAGCCAGTCCTGGTAGCGGCTCATCCGGAAAAAATAGTTGGACTCCTTGATGGGCTCCGGGCGGGTACCGTGATCCGGGCATTTGCCGTCAATCAGCTCGCGGGGGGTATAGAAACGCTCGCATCCGTAACAGTACAGACCCTCATATTCGCTGTAATAAATTTCGCCCGCATCGTAGATCTCCTGGAGGATCTGCCGCACCACGGCAATATGATCGGGATTGGTCGTTCGGATGAAATAGTCCGGATAAATGTTGTACTCCGGCCAGAGGTCTTTGAAGAGCTGACTGATCCGGTCGGCATAGCTGTGCGGCTCCAGCCCTTCGGCCTGGGCGGCCTTGACGATCTTGTCCCCGTGCTCGTCTGTACCGGTTAAAAAAAAAGTTTCCTGCTCCTGTATGTGGTGGAAGCGCCTGGCTACATCAGCGGCAATCGTGGAGTAGGTGTGGCCCAGGTGAGGCCGCGCGTTTACATAGTATATAGGCGTCGTGATATAGAAAGGTGGTTTCATTCGCTATTGGATTCCTTCCCGCTGTCGGTGTCCTTTTTCCCGGCTTGCTCCTGCCTGTAATACATCTCGTTTTCAAAAGTCAAACAGCACATGAGCCGCCCGCATACGCCGGATATCTTTGTTGGGTTCAGCGACAGCCCCTGCCGCTTGGCCATTTTAATGGATACCGGATCAAATTTTGTCATAAAGGCGCTGCAGCACAGCTCCCTGCCGCATCTTCCTATGCCGCCGCACATTTTGGCCTGGTTGCGGATGCCCACCTGGCGCATTTCGATTTTGGTGCGAAATTCTTTTACCAGCATTTTTACAAGCTTGCGGAAATCAACCCGCCCGTCTGCCGTGAAATAGAAGGTGAGTTTGCTGGTATCAAAGTTGCTCTCGATACTGAACAGATTCATATCCAGACCGAGCTCTGCGATGCACTGTTTGCAGAAGGCAAATGCCCGTTCTTCGAGTTCTTTGTTCTGCTCGACCTGCTGAAGATCATTTTCCGTGGCCGGCCGGTACACTCTTTTCAGCGGATCGCTCTCGGGCTTTTTTTCCTTTTCCATCGGAGGCACGGCGACCGTTCCGTAGCAGAGTCCGTTTTCCGTTTCAACGATTACCGCGTCCCCGGTGTTTAAAACGTATGCCCCGCATTTGAAATCATATATCTTACCGGCGGATTTAAACCGGATACCAATGATTTTCTCCATTGTCTCTGCTTCCTTTGGATGCAATCTGTAAGATCAGCTGGTCTAGAGCCAGCCGAACGTTTGCATTTTTTTCCATATTGATGGCCGCTTCGTCGATCGCCCGGGTAATGGCGATCAGCTGCGGAAGTTTGTATTGCCCGGACTCTTTTGTAATTTTGTTTTTAAGGTCCCGGTTGATCAGGCGGTCCGGAGCGTACTCATAGACGGCAAGATCCCGGTACCAGGATTTCATGATCTCCAGTGCTGTCGGGACACGGCCGGCATCTCCGCGGGCCAGGGCTTCTGCAAAGGCAAGCTGGCAGTTGCGCGGCACCCTGCTTATTTCTGCAAGGCTTTCTATAATCCAGTTTCTCCGGTCAATCCAGTTTTTTTCCCTCATCTCGGCTGCCCGCGAAAGGCTCCCCCCGGCCATGGCCGCAATCCCTTCGGCCTCGGCGGCATCCATTTCCCATCGGTTCTGCAGGTGCGCCTTTATGCTCTCTGCTGATACCGGGTTGAAGCGGATGTGGCGGCACCTGGAAACAATGGTGGGCAAAAGCTCCGAGGCCTGCCTGGCCAGCAGGATAAACAAGGTTTTCTGCGGCGGCTCTTCAAGGATTTTGAGCAGGGTGTTGCCGGACTCCGGATTCAGTGTGTGGGCATCTTCAATGACGGCCAGGCGGATTTTCGCTTCATGGGGTTTGAGCGAAAGCCTGCCGCAGAGTTCGCGAACCTGGTCCACTTTGATATAACTGCCGGAAGGGGTAAGCCAGTGCAGATCCGGATGATTTGAAGAAAGCATTTTTCTGCAGGCTGTACACTCCTGACAGGGAGCGGGCAGGTTTTGTCCGTATGCATTTTCGCCTTCCTGATCCGGGAAGCTTTTCTGTATGCATGTTCTGCAGCGGCAGTTTAACAGCATGGCCAGAGTTCGGGCAGCGGTTTTTTTGCCGACCCCCTCGGGGCCGGTGAAAAGAAACGCATGCGGAAGGTTGCCGCTTGTTACCGCCGACGTCAGAAGGCGAACCGGTCTATCCTGGTCAAGCAGCGCGTCCAGCCCGGACATCAAATCCCCCGATGCGGCATTATAGGGTTTTATTGACGCGCTCCCGCAGCTCTTTGCCGCATTTGAAAAAGGGCAGCTTCTTTGGCTGAATCTTTACTTTTTCCCCTGTTTTGGGGTTGCGGCCTATATAGCTTTTGTACTCCTTGACAAAAAAGCTGCACAGCCCCCGGATTTCAATCCGTTCTCCTTCTTTCAGGGCCTGTGCCATGGAGTCAAAGAAAATCTGCACCACCCTGGCGGCTTCAGCCTTCGATATGTTGGATTCCTTCTTTAGAGCGGAAATCAATTCAAGTTTGTTCATCTGGCCTCCTGTTGTTATTCACCATCCCATATGCCTCAATTCAGCTTGCAGTATATACAAAAATTTTTTTAAGTCAAGCAGTTATGTGCAAGATAAGCGGGAGCGGCTTCCATGCGGCAGAGATTTCTAACTGCTGTCGCCGAATCCTCCGAGTCCGTGGAGCCGGATCGTGGCGGATATCTCCTGGTCATCTCCTTCATCGGCGTAGGAAAGGCCGAGTGACCAGCACTGAGATTGATATATACACTGCAGTCGTTTTTCGATCTCAACTGCCTCCTCCATATTCCTTTCGTATTCGCCGGAAATCCTTATACGGTTCGTAACCTGCAGGCTTGCCCCCAGATTGATGGACTCGCGCACGTCCTTGTAATAGCGGTATTCAAGGCGCAAACTGTCGCCACGCTCATTGTGCAGCCGGCCTGAGAGCAGTTGCGTGAGAAGACAATTCTCCTCGTAGCTCCATTGTGCTTCAGCATGCATGGATAGCAGATTTTTCGGAGTCAGGTCAAGTTCGAGGTACAGCGGCTCAAAGGGCTCTGATTCGGGTTCTCTTCCGTGATTGAAGTTGTAGGCCTGTTCGATGTTGAAACGGAAAAAGCGGTTGTAGCGGGGACTTGAGGGAGTCGCCCCGTCCCCGGCGGAGGCACCCGGCGAATTAGTAAAATATTTGGATGTCAGCAGGTGAGTGAGCGAAAGGGTGAGCCGGTTGGCGTCCCCCAGCCGGTCTATGGTGTCGAATTCCGGGTATTCGGATTGGTCTGTGTCAGGTACGTATTCATAGCGCAGCTCGGGTATTATGGTATGTTTAATGGGGTTCGCCCCGGCTTTTGCCTTGTTGTAGACCCGGGATAAATCAGTGGATAAAACCGCCCCGAGATCATAGAAGGTTCTGTGCTGATCGTCATCCTCCAGCTCCCGGCCCCGGGCTGTTTCTTTTTCCGGGTCCACCACCCAGGAGGTCTGGCGCAGGCCTGCGGAGGGCTCAAAGGTAAAGTAGGGCCCCGCGTTTAAGGGAAGGGAAAACCTGGGATGGATATCCATGCGGTGGCCGGTAGTGCCGTCTTTGCGGTAGAAATAGTTGTATTCGGATGCTGCTTCGAAATACAGAGGGCCCTCAAGCATGGGCTGCTTAAGGGCATCAAATGTTATTGACGGCAGCTCCTGCAGGGTGGTGTCCTTGTCTTCCCATCGCCGCTTGCGCACATCGTCATACCAGAGAACATCCGTGTTGAAGCTGTACTGATTCCATATCCGGTTCAGGTTCAGGCGGTTTTCCCGAACCGGATCATCCTCGTCGTCCAGATCCCTGTCGAATGCGGATTCAAAGTATTCATTGGAAGCATCGAAACCGGTTATGCCGTCATCAAACTCGCGAAGATAGTCCTGATCGCTTACAATATCCAGATCCAGTTGGGCGGAGACGCCTGCAGGCAGTTGCTGATCGGCCTTCATGCGGAACCAGTAGCGGTCAGAGTTGGGACGCGTGTAATTGTCTCCCGTATACGCCCATTTTTCGTCCGCCCCGGTGCCTTCATCGGTCTTGTCGTCATGCATGCCGTCTATCATAAGGGCTCCCCTGGATTGGGGGCCCAGGGCGTAGCGAAACTCCATGCCCAGTTTTTCGCCTCTTTTCTCAATTTGGTGATAATAGAAGGTGGCATCGCAGCTGCGGTTTATGGCCCAGTAAAAGGGCTGGTTCCATGAGAGCCCGTTTTTGTCAGAGTAGCTTGCCTCCGGTGCCAGCAATCCTGATTGCCTGTCGCGTTTGACGGGAAATACAAAATAGGGCGTGTAGAGCAGAGGCAGTTTTCTCGCCCACAGGGCAGCGTGTTTTATTTTGCCGTAGCCCCCGATATCCAGGCTGAGCTCCCGGCCGGTCAGTTTCCAGTCCGGGTTTTCCCCCTCGCAGGACGTGAAGCTGCCGTGATGGATTTCATAACTGGATTCTCCGATTTTTTGAATTTTGTCTCCGCGTATGTAGAAATTTTTTTCTGCGATAAAGATCGTGCCATCAACAATCGAACCCTTCCGGGAATTTAGGTTGAAGGTTATCTTGCTGCCGGAGATAAAATCGCCGCGGGTCTCAAGCCGGACATTGCCGGTGGCAACAGCCTTCATTGAACGGCGGTTAAGCCTTACGGTATCTGCACTGAGGGTGGTCTCTTTTTTTTTTACCACAACATTGCCAAAAGCTTTGTATACGTTCTGCTCTTTTTCATAGACAATACGGTCTGCGTTGATCCTCCATGCGGTTTCCGGGTCCTCTGTCCCGTCCACGGGGCCGGAGGTTTCCGCCAAGGCGGGCAGCACCAATGCGGCTATTAAGAAAAAACAGCAAAAGCCCTTGCTGATGGCGTATGGAAAATGCAGCATAAGAAAAAACACTCAGCCGACTGCCGGGCGCACCTGCTCATGTTCTGCCGCCCGCCTCAGGCGGAGGCTTCGCGGGAGCCGAATAATAGCTTGATGCGCGAGTTAATTTTCAGTATAAATCCGGAAATATTCGCCCCTTTCCATCAGAAATCCGCTGCTGCGGTCGGTAGTCCTGCCTGCGGCCGCATTTGAGGGCCTGAGCCGAAGGCGGGGTGTACCGAAACCTGTTTACCGACACACGGGAAAATGGTCAAGCGGCTTTTTTGTAAAGCCGCACGGGGCTGCCGTGCAACAGCCGGCTGACAGTTGTCCGGGAATTATTTTGTTTTTCAAAAAGGCGGCCGGAATGAAAAATACCTTTATCAATGAGTTGAAAGCCGGGCAGGCGGTTGATGACAGTTTTGTGCTCGCCGGCAAAAACCTTTCGCAAAAAAAAGACGGCGGCTATTACATGACCGTGTCCCTATCCGATAAAACCGGCACAATAAGAGGCGTGGTCTGGGACAACATTGATGATTTGCGGGAGCTGGCCGATGCCGGTGATTTTATTCGCGTACGGGGTACGGTATCGGAGTACCGGGGGGCCCTGCAGATCGTGGTAAAGTCATTGGAAAGACAGGCCGCGGGCGAGCTCCGTGCCACAGACTTCATGCCGACTACCACGCGCGATCCAGAGGCCATGCTTAAAAAACTGATCGGCATCAGCCGCACTGTGGAGAATCCTCATCTGCAGTCTCTCATGCAGGCTTTTTGGGCGGATGCAGACTTTGTGGAAAATTTAAAGATTGCCCCTGCCGCCAAACACATGCATCATGCCTATCTGGGAGGGCTTTTGGAGCATACGCTCTCTGTGGCTCTTTTGGCGGAACGGCTTGCAGAACACTATTCCGGTATTGACAGGGATCTTCTTTTGACCGGAGCGATTCTGCATGATATCGGCAAAATCAGAGAATTTGTCTATGACAGGCGTATCGACTATTCCGATGAAGGGCGGCTCATAAACCATATCGGCATAGGCCTGGAGATGGTCCAGGGAAAAATAGCCGGGCTTGGTGATTTTCCGCCCCAGACGGCCCGGCTGATTAAACATATGCTGGTGAGCCATCATGGCAACCGGGAATTCGGTTCTCCGGAGCCGCCGAAAATACTTGAGGCCGTTATGCTTCATTATCTGGACGAGATTGACTCCAAGGTAAACGGCATCCGGGAGTTTATGGAAAAACAGGATCTGAGGCAGGGCTGGACCGGATACCACAAGCCCCTGGAGCGGTTTTTTTTCAAGGCGTCTGCCGGGGAAGCGGAGCCGGAGAAAGAGTAATTTCATGTTCGTTACCTTCGAGGGCATAGAGGGCTCAGGAAAAAGCACCCAGATCCGCCACATGGCCCGGTATCTGGAAGCATTGGGCCACAACTGCCTGATCACCCGGGAGCCCGGCGGAACCCGGATCGGGGCAGACATCAGGGCCATTCTGCTGGACCCGGAAAACAGCGAACTTGATCCGGTGGCAGAGCTTTTCCTCTATGCCGCTGACAGACGTCAGCACGTTCAGGAGTTTATACGCCCGGCCCTGGCAGAGGGAAAAACCGTAATCTGCGACAGGTTTCATGATTCCACGGTGGTCTACCAGGGTGTTTCGCGCGCCCTGGACCGCGATCTTGTAAAACAATGCAACGACCGTATTCTGGAGGATCTGCAGCCGGACATCACTTTTCTTCTGGATCTTGCCCCGGAAGTCGGACTGCGGCGTGCATGGCAGGAATTTAACCAGGGAGGGCGCCAAAGGCGCGAAACACGGTTCGAAGCCGAAGCTCTGGATTTTCATCACAAAGTGCGCGGCGGCTACCTGGATCTGGCCCGCAAGGAGCCTGCGCGCTTTGTCGTGGTTGATGCAGCAGGAGATGAAAATACTGTGCGCAAGGCAGTGCTTGCGGCACTAGAAGCTAAACTGAAAACAGCCCTTTATAGCTGAAGCGCTCTTTTTGCCGGAAGCTGGGGCAGAGGGTGCATACGAGGCAAGGCAATGGAGAAAAACATATTAGACGCTATCGGCAACACGCCGCTTGTTGAAATCCGGCGGTTAAATCCCAATCCCAATGTTCGCATACTTGCCAAAATCGAATATTTAAATCCGGGGGGCTCGATCAAGGATCGGCCTGCGCTTTCCATGATTCTCGCCGGCGAGGCATCCGGCGGGCTTACTGCAGAAAAAACAGTTATTGAAGCCACAAGCGGCAATACGGGTATCGGCCTTGCCATGGTCTGTGCGGTCCGGGGCTATCGGCTTCTGCTGGCAATGCCTGAGTCAGTCAGCCTGGAGCGCCGCAGGATTTTAAGCGCCAGGGGCGCGGAAATCCTCCTGACTCCCGGACACCTTGGCACCGACGGAGCTATTGAAGAGGTCTACCGTCTGGCCCGGCAGTATCCGGATCGGTATTTTATGACTGATCAATACAACAATGAGGCCAACTGGCAGGCCCATTATGAGGGTACGGCCGGCGAGATCATTCGACAGACGGAAGGAACCGATCTGTACAGTATTATAGTCACAATGGGTACCACAGGCACCGTCATGGGCATTGCCCGGCGCTTCCGGGAATATGATCCGCAGGTCCGCGTTGTTGGCGTGGAGCCCTATTTCGGTCACAAACTGCAGGGGCTCAAAAATTTAAAAGAGGCTTATCGGCCTGAGATATTTGGAAAAAAATGGCTGGCCGAGAAGGTCAACATTGATGACGAAGCCGCTTTTGAGATGACCCGCCGCCTGAGTCGGGAAGAGGGGCTTTTTGTGGGCATGAGCAGCGGTGCGGCCATGGCGGTTGCAGCCAGGCAGGCGGAAAACATGGAGCAGGGCACTATTGTCCCCATTTTTGCCGACAGCGGCGAACGCTATCTCAGCACCTCCCTGTTTGAAGAGAAGAAAAAAGACGATATTCGGCTGTTTAATACAATGAGCCGCCAGGTAGAGTCTTTTGAACCGCTGAAGGCCGGCCGCGTTGGCCTCTACTCCTGCGGACCGACCGCCGACTCCCGCATGACAATCGCCCAGAGCCGCCGCTACGTATTCGCGGACGTTGTTTGCCGCTATCTGTCTTACAGAGACTACGAGGTGACCCATGTGATGAACATCACCGACTATGACGACAAAACCATTCAGGGCTCTGAGGCTGCGGGCGAGGATCTCGCCCGATTTACGGGCCGCTACATCGGGTGGTTTTATAAAGACCTGGAAGCCCTTCGGGTCAGGCCGGCGGATTATTATCCCAGGGCGTGCGAGCATGTCAACGACATGGTGGAACTGACCCGGGACCTGGTCGACAACGGGGCGGCGTATGAGAAGATGCGCTGCGTGTATTTCAATATTGCCGCTATGCCCGATTACGGCAAGCTCTCCGGCATTGATTTGAACAAGATCAGGCTCGGTGCTACTGTGGATCTGGACGAATATGAGAAAAATAACCCCGAGGATTTTACCCTTCTCAAGCGGGTGCGGCTTTCGGATTTGAAGCGCGGCCTCTACGTCAAGACCAAATGGGGCAATGTCCGTCCCTCGTGGCATATACAGTGCGCGGCCATGTCCATGAAGTATCTGGGTGAGACCTATGATATTCACACCAGCAGCAGGGATCTTTTGTTTCCCCATCATGAAAACGAGATGGCCATTGCCCGTGCGGCTACCGGAAAGCCTCTGGCCCGGTACTGGCTGCACTGCGAGCGGGTAGAGCCGGAGGAGCCCGAGACTGGACAGGAAAAGCCGGAGCAGCCGAGGCTCGCACAACTTTTCGAAAAGGGCTTCACAGGCAGGGAAATCAGGTACTGGCTGCTTTCCGGCCATTACAGAAAACCCCTTACCTTTACCGAAGAACGGCTTCGGCAGGCAAGAAATACGCTAAACCGGCTGGACGCCTGCGTGCATGCGCTACTGCAGGTGGAAGCCGGCTCGCATTACCCTGAGATCGACCAGCTTGTCTATGACATCAAGCAGGGCTTTGTCTATGCCATGGATGAAGACCTTAACCTGCCGCATGCTGTTGCCGCCATATTCCGGGCGGTTCGCCAGATTAACCGCCTGCTCGATTCCCGGCAATTGAGTCCCGCGGATGCGGGCAAAATATTGGATGCTTTCAGGCAGATCGATCAGGTGCTGCAGGTGTTTGATTTTTCCCTGCCGCAGGTGGATGCTGAAGTGCAGGATTTGATCGAACAACGCAGACAGGCCCGCAGGCAGGGAGATTTTGAAACAGCCGACCGCATCCGGGATGAGCTGCAGAGCCGGGGCATTGCGGTCCATGACGAAAAAGTAAAAAAGGAGTAAAAACCTCTATGAAGCCGGCATATATGCCATTTACATATGCGTCTGAACAAATGATAAAGCGGCTCTATGCAGTCTTCGGCCGGTTTGCCATGCTGGCTCCGGTTTCCGGAAACGAGCCGGCGCCTGTAAGACAGGAGCTTGGAACAGGCAGGCTGGAGCTGCGTATTCCTGTGTCCGGCCGGGAACAGCAGATACTGGAGACGGTGGCCAATTGCAGTAGCTGGGGACAGGCTCATGAGGGCCATATGGATGCAGCCCGCGCCTTTGGCGGCGAGGACTTTTCCAGCGAAAAATTTTCAGCCGAGATCCGTTCGGATATTCTGCGGGGAGGCTCCCGGGAGGAACCAGCGGATCCGGAGGCAACGGCCCGGGTTTTTCTGGCGCTGGCCCAGGACTTCGACAGGCAGCAGGCCGAGCTTGAAACCGAACTTCTGGCCTCTCAGAAAAGGCAGAAAAAACTTTTTGCGGATTTAAAAGATGATAATGATACCCGCCTGCCGCTGACGGAGCAGTATACTCCTGAGGATCCGGGCGCATATCAGACCCGCCATCGCATCCTCTCCTGGCTGCGGCTGGCTGCAGCTGACGAGGAGCCGCCCCGCGTCTGGATTACCAGCAGTCCGGCTGTATTTTCGCATATCCGGGAGTTTTTGCCTGAATCCCGGCTTGTCTGTGAATCTTTGCCTGTGGCGGCGGAGGAAAAAGAAGGAGAGGCTCTGGCGTCCCTGCTGGCCGATCTCTCTGCATCCGCCGCGCAGGATTTGTCCGGTCTGCAGCAGCCCCGTGGCGGCGAAAAGGCAGTTTTAACAGCCGCTGTCCTGCCCTTTTCCTCGCCTGCGGCTTTGCTTGGCAAGCTGCTCTCCCAGTCTCCTGAGGCGGAAGCGGAACCGGGACAGCAGCAAGAGCGGATCGTGCTCGCCCTTGCGCTTATCTGAACTAAGCGTTTCAATTTAGCGCTTAATAATTTGTCCACTGCGTAAAAAAACAAGAAGGGGGGCTTGACTCGCTTTTTTAATTGGTATATGAAAATTTTTTTACCTTTGCAAAAGGCGACGTATCGCTTGTGGATATATCAAAATCTTGGCAACTCAGAGAATTGACGAAAGGAGAGTGTAACAATGGCTTTTGTTCCCACGGTTGATCCGGACAAGTGTGAAGGCTGTGAAGAGTGCGTGGACGTTTGCCCTGTGGAGGTATTTGAAATGCAGGATGGCAAATCCGTCCCGGTCAATGCTGATGAATGCCTGGGCTGCGAATCTTGTGTGGAGGTTTGCGAGACGGGTGCGATTACAGTTGAAGAAGTGTAAGTCCCCTTATGCTCCGGGTCCCTCCGGCTGTCAGAGCATCTGGCACCGGGGGGATTTGAATGCCTGCCTGTATTTGCTGCTTTTATAATCTGTATCCTGTCCAGGACTGTTGCCATGAACTCCGGCGAGGAATTTTTATTTCCCGAAATGGCCGTTATCCGGCAGCCCGCCTGCAGCCGGCTGATTGATGGTCCTCAAACCGGTAACCTGCTGGATTTTTACCCCCATGACTTATGATGCTGACGCCATCTGCATGGAAACCTGCATCGGCCCTGTTGTTCTGCGCTTTGCGAGGCATCGGTTCCGGCTTTTGCGTCTTGACCTCGCACCTGCCGCAGATGAGACTGGAGAAATCACTGCTTCTGCAGTATTGCCGGATGAGCTGGAATCGGTTTGCAGCCTTATCCGTGGTTTTTTTCGCCATATCCCCATAGATCCGCCGTGGCCAATACTTTCACTCGATCATTTGACCGTGCTTGAGCAGAAAGTGCTTTACGAAACCGCGAAAATCCCTTACGGGACGCAGCAGAGCTATAAAATGCTTGCTCATTCCATCGACAGACCCGCGTCCTGGCGTTTTGTGGGCTCTGCCCTTGGGAAAA
>JAWOFF010000076.1:0-4202 GCA_046482325.1 Desulfosalsimonadaceae bacterium | reverse complement strand
CTGGGGACGGTTCTTATCTGGGCATTTCACGTATTGACCGATTCCCCCCATGTTGCAGGCTATATTCTTATTCTCGGCCTTACAGTGGTTGAAATGTTCTGGGCCATGAGCAACATCGGCTGGAGTGCCCTTATTTCTGATCTGTATCCCGAGCGAAGCAGAAACGAAGTCCAGGGGCGGCTGGCAAGCGTGGGCGGACTGGGAAGGCTTTTCGGCATCTGGATCGGCGGTCTGCTGTATGACGGCATGGGCCGTATGTATGAAGGATGGGGATTTGAGTCCGGCACGCTTTTTTTTGTGGCTGCAGGAGTAATGCTTATTTCAATGCTGCCTGTGATGCTTTTGCCTGAAGGCGGGGCAGTCGTGGAAGAACCCGGCGATGACTCATGCAACGCCCGATGCAGGACAGTATCTTTACGCCTCTATGTCGTATTCCTGGTTGCCATGATGCTGATTAATTTCGGAAGGAACTGCGTGATGATAATCCAGTCCCAGTACCTTTTTCTCGATTCCGGCTTTGCAGTATCAAGCAAGATGCTCGGCTATATTTTCAACACTGAAAACGCGGCAATTATCCTGTTCGGTCTTTTTTCCGGTGCCATCGGGCGCCGCCTGGGCAATGGGAGGGCTGTCTGCGCGGGTGCTCTGGCCTCGTGCGTTTATCTATTGCTGTTTGCCCTGTCAGACAAAATATATTTTATATTTGTCGCAAGTTTCATACGCGGCGCAGGAGAGGTGGTTATCCTGGCCGCATCATATGCAATGGCATCGATCCTGATTCCCCCGGAAAGCAGGGGACGCCTGTTCGGGTATTTCAACGCCACCCTTTTTCTGTCCTGGGGAGTGGCAGGGACCCTGATTGCCGGCCCCATTGTGGATACAATGGAGTATATGGGTTTTGCTTCTGTTGCCGCGTACAAGGCAGCCTACCTGGCAGCGCTGGCAATGACAATGTCAGGTCTGGTCCTGCAGCTGGTTCTGGTTTTTATCCTTATGCCCAGAGCCGGGATTCGCAAAGCTGTTGTCTAATCCTCCTTATTGGCTAATATTGTCGAGGGGAGACATTTCATGATGATTCGCAGTTTTTTCGCGATCTTGTTGTTTGTCGCAATTGCCTGGTGCATAAGCGAAAACAGGTGGGGTTTTCCGGTACGCACGGTTGCCGCTGGTCTGGGAGGCGCAGCGAAATCTTTACGCTGATGACAAGGGGGATGGACACTATTGCAGGCACTGTAATGGTGGTCTATGCAGGGATTTTACAGGACATACTACCCAACGTAATGGGCCATATCCTGACTGCTTCCATACTAAGTGCCCCTGCTGCAGTGGTGATTTCAAAGATAATGGTTCCCGGGACCGAAGGATTGACAAGCGCGGAATTAAAAGCACCGGAACAGGCCTACGGCTCCATGGACGCAATTACCAGGGGCGCTCTTCGGGGATATGAATCCAAGGACGGCCGGACTTCAAAAACTTTTGAGGCCCTTGACTGGCTGCTCCAGCTCACAACGCACATTCCCAACCGGCGGGAGCAGATGGTGCGCTGTTACAGCTATTAATCGAATAAAGCCCGCGGCATGCGAAAAAAGGCCGGCGCTTCAGTCGGCCGGTTCGACCCGGTTTTTGCCTTCCTTTTTGGCCCGGTACATGGCCTGGTCCACCCGGCTTAAGAGCTTGTTCTCTCCTTCGCCCGGCCGGTATTCAGCCACCCCGAAGCTGCAGGTGACCCTGCCGGCCACGGCTATCTTTCGCACAGCAATCCGTGCGCGCAGGTGTTCGGCCAACACGGCTGCGCCCTTGCCCGTTGTTTCCGGGCAGAGGATGAGAAATTCCTCGCCGCCCCAGCGGCCGAGGGCGTCGACTTCCCGAACGCTTGTCTGCAAAAACCCGGCAAGTTCCTGGAGAACGCTGTCTCCGGCTTGATGCCCGTATGAATCGTTGATCTTCTTGAAGTCATCCACGTCAAGCATAATCACGGAAAACGGCTGTCCGGTTCGTTGAACCCGCTTGATCTCGTTTAGCAGCATACCCTCGAATTTCATCCGGTTGAAGATCCCGGTCAGCGGGTCTGTTATCGAGAGCCGCTCCAGTTCATGGCTCTTGATAGCCAGGTCCTGATGGGCCATGCCGAGCTTCCGGTTTAAACGGGCAAGTTTTCTGTTCCAGAAAAGAAACAGGCCCAGCAGAAGGGCCGCGCCCCCGAGAATCTGCAGCAAAAGGATGGTGTCAAAGCCCTTATCATATCTTATGGACAGCCATTTTCTCGTGATCCGGCTAACCTCGCGCTCGGAAAGCGACTCCAGGGCCTTGTTCATGATGGAGTTCAGGATCAGGTCATCGCTTCTGATGCCCAGGCCAAGGGACTCCTTGTAGGGGGTCTGCCCGGCGATCTTCAGGTCATAGAGACCAAGCTCATGGATTGCGTGGCTGACCCGGTGCAGACTGCCCACGGCAACATCGGTCTCCCCTTTGGAAACACTCTGAAGCGTCTGGTTTAGGTCGGGGTAGAATTGAAGATCAATCCGGGGAAAGTGCTTTTCAAGGTAGCTTCCTGTCGGATTGTTGCCCACGATGCCCACCTGCTTGCCTTCCAGTGCGTGCAGCTCCGGTATATAGGACTGCCCGTCTCTTACCACCATTACGTTGACGGAGTTGATATACGGCTTGGAGACAACAAAGCCGGGTTTTTCCGGGTTGCTCTTGGATACGCTGGACAGAAGATCGCATCTGCCGTTTTCCATGGCCGCCAGACTTTCCTGCCAGCTTTCTGTGGGCATCACCCGGATGGGAATGCCGATTCTTTCTGACAGCAAATCCATGATGTCCGCAGCAATCCCTATGCAGGAACCGCTTGCGTCGATTTCTTCAAAGGGCGGCCAGGAGGGATGGACAGCGATGCGGAGTTCCTCCTTTTCTTCAAGCCATTTACGCTCCCTGGGAGATAGCAGGAGTTTGGCAGTGCCGGGCTTCGGATCATCCTGGTTTAACCAGCGCCTGTAGAGTCTGGTCCGCTCTTCCCGGGAAACCTTGTCCATTGCTTTTTGCAGGATATCCCGCAGGATCGTTCTGTCCTTGCTTACCCCTATGGATACGGGCGTGTTTTCGAAATGCCGGCTGCCCATGATTGGCACGCTTTCCAGGTCCGTGAGGAAATGCTCGGTTATCAGGTAGTCAAAAACCGGCTTTTCAGCCAGGGCTGCCTCCACCTTTCCGGAAGAAACCGCCTTGAGGCAGCTAAGGGTGTCTTTCTCGGGCATTACCTGCAGCTCGGGATAATGCTTTTCCAGTATCTCCTGGTAGTAAAAATCCGCCGGCACAGCCACCTTCTTTCCTTCCAGGTCATTTAACCCGGTGAATCGTTCGTTTCCCTTGCGGACTACAATACCGGAAAAAATGGTGAAATACGGATCTGTAAAAACGATTGTCTCCCGCCTGTTCGGCGTTTCCACGATATCGCAGAGGCAGTCCAGGTTCCCGGCCTGCACTGAATCCATGAATTCTCCCCAATCGGATCCGGAGACATACTCGATCTCAATGCCCAGTTTGTCTGCCAAAAGGTTCATATAATCGATGCAAAAACCTTTGGGCCTGCCATTTTCATGGAAGTTAAACGGCGGCCAGTTCTTCAAGTTGTCCACCTTGAGCACCGGGTTTTTGCGCAAAAAGACCTGTTCCTCGGTGGTGAGCTCAGGCATCCGGGTTTGCTCCCCGGGGATCCATTTCTGGGCCAGCTCCACCTTTTCCTTGTCCGTTAAATCATCCATGGCCTTCTGCAGGATGTCCCTGAGCAGGTGCATCTCCTGGCGCACGGCGATGTGAAGACCCTGGGGGCCCAGCTCGGGGGCCTCGGTCTTTCCGCAGATCTGCAGGCTGCCCAGAAAGCGCGTGGCCATAAGATAGGCCACGGTGCCCAGGTATCCGATGTAGGCGTCGGCCTCGCCGTATGCCACGGCCTCCAGTCCCTGCAGGGTGTTTTGTACCGGAAACACATCGATTTCCGGATATGCGTTGTCAAGTACCTCTTTTTGCTTATACCCTTCGGCCGCTGCAACGGTCTTGCCTTCGAGGTCTTCAACTGTCCGGATGGATCGATCATCTTTTCTGGCCACAATCACATAGGGCAGTTCCAGGTATGGCTCGGTGAAACGCATGTACTGCTTTCGGTTCTCTGATATCCACAGGCAGGGCAGGAGGTCGATCTT
>JAWOFF010000074.1:0-15000 GCA_046482325.1 Desulfosalsimonadaceae bacterium | reverse complement strand
GGCATCCTTTTTGCCGTTTTGATCGCACTGACACTCATCCCCGCAGTCCTGCGGCTCCTGCCCCACCATTATCCGACCCGGCTTTTCAGAAAAGGCGAAAGAAGCTCCAAACAGACGTTTGTGGAGCGGCTGCTGGCGGCCACGGCCCATGCGGCGGTCAACCATTACAAGGCGGTCTATATCATTGTCTTCATTGTAATCGCGGTTTCAATTGCCGGGATGCTGCGACTGCGCGTAAACACGGAGTTTCTGCATTATTTCCGGCAGGATGACCCCACCTATCAAAACACCCTGGCTGTGGGAGAACGCTTCGGAGGCGCCTGGGGGCTTAACATTATACTGGATACGGGCGAGACCAACGGGGTGAAATTCCCTGCGTTTTTAAAACGGGTGGAAAAGCTGCGCACCTGGCTGGAGGCGGACGTTAACAAGGATTTAAACGTGGGCCGCACGGATGCGTTCCCGGATTTCATCAAGCGCATGCACATGGCCATGCACAACGGGGAGCGCGACTATTTCAAAATCCCGGAAAAGCGCATGACCATCCTCGACTACCTGGCGATCTATTCCGGCGAGGATGAGAATTCAGACGGGGTTTATGACGACTTTGAATCCTTCGTGGATGTCTTCTACCAGAAATTAAATATTGTGGCCCGGCTGGCCGACCGGGACAACGATCAGATGGGCACATCCGAGATAAAGGAGATTGTCGGCAAAATCCGCAGCCACCTGGACCAGACCCTGCCCGAGAAATACAACTATACCATTACCGGCTACCCGGTCATCAACCTAAAGCTTGCCCACTACGTGGTCACCAGCCAGCTGACCGGCCTTGCGCTCTCGCTTGCCTTTGTAATGGCGGTGGTCATCATCCTTTTCCGGAAAATCGCGGCCGGTCCCCTGGCGCTGATCGACATGGGGGTCACCATCATCATCAACTTCGGGGTCATGGGCTGGCTGGGCATTGAACTGGACATGGTCACCTCGGTAATCGCCACTATCACCATCGGCATCGGCGTGGATGACACGATTCATTTCTTAAACACCTACCGGGTCTACCGGCCCGAGTCGGACTCGGTGGCCGAGGCGGTGGACAAAACCATGACCGTCGCCGGAAAGGCCATTGTCTTCACCTCCCTTGCCCTCACCTTCGGTTTCCTCTCCATGGTGACCTCGAATTTCCTGCCGATCGTCCTCTTCAGCCTCCTGATCGCGCTCACCATGATCAACACGACCATTGGATCGGTGTTGTTGATTCCGGCGGCGATTCGGTTGACTCGGATTAAGTTGTGATGAAAGGGGAAAAGGGACTAAGGTCCTGAGGCACTCAGGCACTAAGGGGGTAAAGGATAGCTTAACATACTGGACACTTAGTGCCTAAGTGCCTTAGTGCCTTAGTCCCTTAGTCCCTTTATTTCCTACTTACCTTGATGCCGAACTGATCCTCAATAATCCTTGCCAGCGGACGGCCGAAAAGAAAATCGAGGATGTCGGCCGGGACCTGGCCTTTGCTGACGGCGATATCCCGGAACTGGGCGTCGTAGTTGATAATCTCGGTCAGCCTGGCAGTGGCTTCCGGGTCGCCGGCTTCGCGGCGGTCCACCAGGTCGTGGATGGGCTGGAAATGGCAGTATTCCTCGTGTGCATCCATCATTTCGCAAAGCCACTGGGCATTTTCAAGGATGGTTCGCCGGCCGAGGAGCATACTCGCGTACAGCCCTTCCAGGGCGTTATTGTCCCAGCAGGCCTGGAGCCGGCATTGAAGGGGCCGGGCTTCATAAATGAGGCAGGCTTTCTGCGCGTCATCATAGTACATGCAGGCGCGGGAGCCTTCGGCGGACTTTATCTTGATGATGTCGCGGGTAACCTGAAAGAGCCCCCCGCTCACGTTGTCGTAGGCCCGCTCGCCCGGACGGATGGTGTAGAGGCTGCTCAGAGGGATGCCCCCGTGATGAATAACGGCAATGTCCGGGTCATGCAACGCGGGGCCGCCCCGCATGCAGCAGGCACCGCAGCGCTGGCAGCTTTGCTGTGTGGCTTGAGTGCTTGTGCCTGTTTCTGTTTCCATGGCTTCTTCATTACTGATTGAAAAAGAGGCCGCTGATGAACAATAATCAACGGCCTCTTTTGATTTTCGCAATTGCTGCCTGATTCTCCGGTCGTGAAAACTTGAATCAGGCCCTAACTGTCTTTATCCGTTTCTTCCTCTTTGCAGACGATCGTGGGATCCGCCATCTGCTTGAGCGCCTTGTGCCGGTGGTTGATCTCCTCCTCGATCTGCTGGCGCAGCTTCTTAGACTCCTCGGGGAAGGTCTTTTCCAGGGAGGCAAAGCGGTTCTCGCCTGCCAGAAATTCCTGGATGGTGCCGTCCGGATCCTTGGATTCCAGGATGAACGGGTTCTTGCCCTCTTTTTCGAGCAGCGGATTGTACCGGTAAAGCGGCCAGTAGCCGGTCTCCACCGCCCGTTTCTCCTCTGCCTGGCTCTTGCCCATGCCGACTTTTAAGCCCTGGTTGATGCAGGGCGTGTAGCAGATGATCAGTGAGGGGCCGGGATAGGCATCCGCCTCCAGGAAGGCCTTCAGGGTCTGCTGCTTGCTCGCGCCCATGGCAATGGAGGCCACATAGACATAGCCGTAGGTCATGGCGATCCGGCCCAGCTCTTTCTTGCCGGTCTTTTTGCCTGAAAACGCGAACTTGGCCACCGCGCCCGTGGGCGTGGCCTTGGAAGACTGGCCGCCGGTATTGGAGTAGACCTCGGTGTCCATGACCAGAACGTTGATGTCATCACCTGAAGCCAGCACGTGGTCCAGGCCGCCATAGCCGATATCATAGGCCCAGCCGTCGCCGCCAAAAACCCAGATGGATTTTTTGACCAGAAGATCGGCCATCTCATAGATCTGGTCCAGCACCGGATCCGGATCAGTGCCGGCAATCAGCTGCTCGACCTCGCGGCCGTAAGCTGCCGACTCCTTGGCGTCATTCATGTGATCCAGCCAGCCCTGCATGGCATCCTTTAGCTCCTGCGGCAGATCCTTTTCCAGGGCCTCGCGCATCAGATCGGCCAGCTTGTTGCGGCGCTGATGACAGGACATCCCGATGCCATATCCGAACTCCGCGGCATCTTCAAAAAGAGAGTTGCCCCAGGCCGGGCCGTGGCCATCCTCGTTGGTGCAGTAGGGAATCGAGGGAGCCGAAGCACCCCAGATGGAGCTACAGCCTGTCGCATTGGATATGATCATGCGCTCGCCGAACAACTGCGTAAGTACCTTGACATAAGGCGTTTCCCCGCATCCTGCGCACGCACCGGAGTACTCCAGCAGGGGCTGGCAGAACTGGCTTCCCTTGACAGTCTCGCGCTTGACCAGATCATCCCTGATCGGAAGCGTCTCTGAAAACTCATGATTGGGAACCTGCGCAGGTGTCTGAGTGTTTAGAGGCCGCATGACAAGTGCCGGCTTCTTGGCCGGGCAGATGTCCGCGCAGTTGCCGCAGCCCTGACAGTCCAGGGGATGGATCTGCATACGGAAGTTGTAGCCCTTGAGCTCCTTGCCCGTGGCAGGCTTGGTTTCAAAGCCCTCGGGGGCTTCCTTCAGCTCCTCGTCGGTGACCAGCACCGGCCGGATGGCCGCGTGCGGGCAGACGAAGGCGCACTGGTTGCACTGGATGCAGTTTTCCGGAACCCATTCCGGCACGTTGATGGCCACGCCGCGCTTTTCATATTTGGTGGTGCCCAGCGGGAAGATGCCGTCCGGCTCAAAAGCGCTTACCGGCAGTTCATCGCCCTTCTGCTCCAGCATTGGCCGCATCACGTTGCGGACAAATTCCGGCTCCTCCTTGTAGAAAGCAGGCTTGAGGCTCTCGTCCACGACATCCTTCCAGGAGCCCGGATAGTTGACCTCCACGACATTGTCCAGGGCCTTGTCAACGGCGTCGATATTCATCTGGACAACTTTATCGCCCTTTTTTCCGTAAGTCTTCTGAATGTCGCTTTTGAGGTAGTTGATCGCCTCATCAAAGGGCAGCACATTGGAAAGTTTGAAAAACGCCGTCTGCATGATCATATTGATTCGCCCGCCAAGGCCTATGTCTTCGGCTATTTTAATGGCGTCAACATTATAGAATTTGAGCTTTTTCCGGGCGATGGTCCTGCGCATGGCTGCGGGAAGTGTCTTTTCCATGTCCTCCACCGTCCAGGGCGAGTTGAGCACGAAAGTGCCCCCTTCTTTAATGCCTTCCAGTACATCGTATAACTGCACATAACTAGTATTGTGGCAGGCCACGTAATCAGCTGCATTGACCCGGTAGGTGGACTGGATCGGATGGCCGCTGAACCGCAGGTGCGAAACCGTGAGCCCCCCGGACTTCTTTGCATCGTAGGAAAAATAGCCCTGGGCGTATTGTTCCGTGTGGTCGCCTATGATCTTGATGGCGCTTTTGTTGGCGCCCACGGTTCCATCGGAGCCAAGCCCCCAGAACATGCACTGCACGGTGCCTTCCGGAACCGGATCAAACTGCTCCCTCACCGGCAGGGAACTGTGGGTGACATCATCTTTTATGCCAACGTTGAAATGGTTCTTTGCCCCCAGTGAGGCCATGTTGTCGTATACCGCCTTTACCATGGCGGGGGTAAATTCCTTTGACCCCAGACCGTAGCGGCCTGCGCTGATCTCCGGCATCTCGCCGTACTCCTTGAAGGCGGTGCATATGTCGGTATACAGCGGATCTCCGATAGCACCCGGCTCCTTGGTACGGTCAAGCGCGGTAATATGCTCCACGCCGGCCGGCAGGGCGCGCATAAAATGTTCAATGGAAAAGGGCCGGTAGAGCCGGACCTTGACCAGCCCGACCCGCTCGCCGCGTTTGTTCAAATAATTGACCATTTCCTCGATCGTTTCGGCTGCCGATCCCATGGCCACGATCACCCGGTCTGCGTCAGGATGGCCCACATAATCAAACAGGTTGTAGCGCCTGCCGATCATTTTGCTGACCCTGTCCATGTATTCGTCAACAACGGGGACAATATCGGTGAAGAACGGATTGGCGGCTTCGCGGTTCTGGAAGAATATGTCAGGGTTCTGGGCGGTTCCCCTGATATGGGGATGTTCCGGGTTCATGGCCCGGCTGCGGAATTCTTCTACGGCCTCAAAATTGACCAGGCTGGCCATATCATCATAGCTGATCATTTCGATTTTCTGGATCTCGCTTGAGGTGCGGAAACCATCGAAAAAGTGCAGAAACGGCAGGCTACCCTCTATTGCCGAAAGATGGGAAATCAGCGCGATATCCATGACCTCCTGCACCGAGCCGGAAGCCAGCATGGCAAAACCGGCCTGGCGGACGCACATAACGTCGCTGTGATCGCCAAAAATGGAGAGCGCGTGGGCAGCCAGCGCCCGGGCGGAGACATGGAACACCCCGGGCAGAAGCTCCCCGGAAATCTTGTACATGTTGGGGATCATCAGAAGCAGTCCCTGCGAGGCAGTAAACGTGGTGGTAAGAGCGCCCGCTGCCAGCGCCCCGTGAACCGCGCCCGCGGCTCCGCCCTCGGACTGCAGCTGCTTGACGTTGAGGGTCTGGCCGAAAATATTCTTTCTGCCCTGAGCGGACCACTCATCCGCCACCTCTCCCATAGAAGAGGACGGGGTAATGGGATAGATTGCAGCCGTATCACTTAAAGCATACGCCACGTGCGTTGCTGCTGTATTTCCATCTATGGTTTTCATTTCCTTAGTCATAATCGTTTAACTCCATCATTGCTGTTTAGCGGTTAGTAGAGCGGATCTGCCTCGCTTTTACCAGTACCTGAAAAATAGTTAATATAATTGTATTGGCTCACCATGTAAAGAATAAATTTTGCCAGGGCGCCCGCCATGCCCGCAGCTCCGAAGGCCGCGACCCTGCCGGCATTCTCCGCCGCATTACGTTCTGCCGCCGCGCTTGTCCCTGCAGGCGAAAACCGTATTGGCCAGACGGGCGAACTGCTCCACCGAAAGCGTCTCCGCCCGGCACCGGGGATCAATTCCGGATTGCGCAAAAACACAGTCAAGCTCCCCTGGAAGCAGCCCCAGCTCACTTGAGCCGAGAGCATTGTGCAGTGTTTTTCTGCGCTTGCCAAAAGCCGCCTTGACCACCGCTGCAAACAGATCCGGATCAGAAAGCCCCGGAGCGGGCTGGAATTTGAAGCGAAACTGGAGGACCTCTGCATCCACCTGAGGAACCGGCCAGAAAAGATGCGCCCCGACAGCGGCTGTGCGGCGGATCTCGGCATAGTACTGCATCATGACAGACAGCCGGCCGTAGGACTTGCCGCCCGGCACTGCTTTCAAGCGCCGGGCCACCTCCTTTTGAAACATTAAATCCGCCTGTTTGATATATCCGCGGTAAGAGATCAGATAAAAAAGCAGCTGAGATGAGATGTAATAGGGAAGGTTGCCAAACACCATAAGCCTTTTGGCGGAGCTCCGGCAAAGGCGGCCGGGATCGACCGAGAAGACATCCTGGGTACACAGCCGCACATTTTCAACTGCCTCCGCCCGGAGCTGGCGCTCAAGCACGGCTGCCACCGCCGCATCTTTTTCCACAGCATGCACAAACTCCGCTTTTTTTGCCAGGGGCAGCGTAAGCGCCCCCAATCCGGCCCCGATCTCCAACACCACATTCGCTCCGGTAAGTCCGCTTTTGCGGATAATCATTTCGGCAGTGGAGGGATCCACCAGAAAATTCTGGCCCAGGGCCTTTTTCGGCCGCAGATGGCCCGCATTCAGCAGTTTCCAGGGAGGAGTATAGGCTGTGCCCATGCAGACATTCCTTGCCGGAAAACGCGCAACTCCAGCGCTTTCGTTTTTTTTCAGTGATCTGCCTATCTACCACGGACAAAAGCTCTTGCAAAACCATTTTTCTTGCGCAAAAATCAGGCGTTTTACAATACAGCAGAAAAAAAGCCGAAGCGCGGAACAGGAAAACAGCAAGCAGGAAGACGGACGGCAATGTAAAAAGGATAAATGCCATATGACGACAAAAGACGCCAACAACCCGGAATTAAGCGAGGACGCAAGCCTTTGCGGCTACCAGGTACAAAGAATAATTGAGCTTCCGGAAATCCAGTCCATTTTTTATGAACTGGTGCACAGCCGAACCCGGGCCAGGCATATCCATATCAGCAACCAGGACAAGGAAAACTCCTTTAGTGTGGCCTTAAAAACTGTCCCCTGGGACTCGACCGGGGTAGCACATATTCTGGAGCATACAGTGCTTTGCGGATCAGTGCACTACCCGGTGCGCGATCCCTTCTTCTCCATGATGAAAAGAAGCCTCAGCACCTTTATGAACGCCCTTACCGCCTCGGACTGGACCATGTATCCCTTCTGCACCCAGAACCGCAAGGATTTCTATAACCTTCTGGGGGTATACCTGGATTCGGTGTTTTTTCCCCGCCTGGATCGGCTTAGCTTCAAACAGGAAGGACACCGCCTGGAGTTTGAGCCGGACCCGCAGCAGCCGGATAAGCAGCGGCTTACCTACAAGGGCGTGGTATACAACGAAATGAAAGGGGCCCTGTCCTCACCGGACCAGGTGATGGCGCGCTCAATTCTGCACGCCCTGTACCCTGACACCACCTACAGCTGCAACTCCGGTGGCAATCCCATGGAGATCCCGGATCTCACACATGAACAACTGCTTGCCTTTCACAGACGCCATTATCATCCCAGCAACGCATACTTCTATACATACGGAAACTTTCCTTTGAAGGATCATCTGGCCTTTATTGACGAGACCATACTCAGGCACTTCAGCGCCATTGACCCGGAAACGGAGGTTCCCTCCCAGCCCCGATGGGACACGCCCGGAACCGCTGACTACACCTACCCCATCGAAGCCGCGGAAGACGACGGCCGCAAATGCCAGATATGCCTTGCCTGGCTTACCGCCGACATACGCGAATCCTTTGAGATTCTTGTACTGACCATACTGGAGCAGGTTCTTCTGGGCAATCCCGGCTCTCCACTGCGCAAAGCGCTTCTCGACTCGGAAATCGGCAGCACCCTCTCAGACGGCACGGGATTTGATCCGGAAAACAAGGACTCCATGTTCGCCTGCGGCTTAAAGGACGTGGCTGCAGATGCAGGAGAAGCAATCGAACGCCTTATTTTCGACACGCTGCACCGGATTGTGGAGGAGGGCATTGACGAGCGCCTTGTGGAGTCAGCCATCCACCAGATCGAATTCCACCGCAAGGAAGTGACCAACTCGCCCTTTCCATATGGCCTGAAACTTCTTCTGCGCTTCAGCGGCGACTGGTTCCATGACGGCGACCCGGCCCTTGCGCTGCAGTTTGACTCCCTGTTGGAAAAACTGCAGCAGAAAAGAAAGGAACCGGGATTTCTGGAAGCCAAAATCCGGCAGTACCTGATTGACAATCCCCATCGCGTCCGCCTGCGCCTCAGTCCGGACCCGGAACAGGCGGAACGCGAAAACCGGATGATCGCGGAAAAGCTCCGGGCCGTGGAAAAGGAGCTGACGCAAGAGGATCTGGAGAGCATCCAAAAGGATACACAGCGGCTGATAGAACTGCAGGAGTCCGAGGAGGATCTCTCGTGCCTGCCCACCCTGGAGCGCGAGGACATCCCGCCCCTGGTGGTTTCGGTTCCTGCCCGGGAAGAGCGCAGGGAGCCGCCGGCAGTGTTTTATGAACAACCGACCGTGGGGATTCTTTATTTTTCCGCTGTTATGGATCTGGAATCTTTGCCCGAGGATCTCCTGCCGCTTCTGCCCTTTTTCTGCTACTGCTTTACCCGCATGGGCACCCGGCAGCATGACCCGTCGGATATATCGCAGCTGATAGACCTGTATACCGGCGGCATGTCGCTTTCAATCAACGCGGGAAGCCGCTTTGCCGAACCGCAGGAGCCAAGCTGCCTGTCTGTTATGACCTTTAACTCCAAATGCCTCTCCCGCAATACAGGGAACATGTTCGGCCTTGCCGCCGATCTGCTGACAAGTGTCGCGTTCTCGGACACCGAACTGTTGAAGCGGCTGCTAATGGAATACCGGGCGGAGATGGAATCCGCTGTTGTGGCAAACGGGCACCGCTACGCCATTTCCCTGGCCGCCAGGGGATTTACCCTCTCCGCGGCGTTAAATGAAAAATGGCACGGCATCCACCAGCTGGAGACAATAAAGAAAATAACAGCCGAGCTCTCCGGCGGGCGGTTGAATGCCATAGCAGAGCAAATGCATCAGATCCGGGATATTTTGTTTACAGGCGGCAAAATAAAGACGGCCCTTATCGGCGAAAAAGCCGACCTGGACGAGGCCGCAGGCCACGTAGACACCCTCTGCCAAAAGCTTGGCAAAACATGGGCCGGCAGCTTCCACCCGCCTGCCTACCTTCGGCTGCCGGAGGAGATGCCCAGGGAGGGATGGAGCACATCTTCCGCCGTATCGTTTGTGGCCAGAGTGTTTCCCGCCGTTCGCATGGATCATCCGGATGCTCCGGTACTCGCGGTTATCAGCAAAGCCCTGCGCTCCATGTTTCTGCACCGGGAGATCCGGGAAAAAGGCGGCGCTTACGGGGGCTTTGCCGCATACCAGCCGGAAACCGGGCTGTTTTATTTCGGCTCCTACAGGGATCCGCAGATCATTAACACCCTAAAGGTATACGAAGCAGCGGCGGAATTTATTACCAGCGGCGACTACAGTGACGAGAATGTCAAGGAGGCGATTCTTCAGGTATGCGCGGATATTGACCGGCCGGATCCTCCGGGCCCGGCTGCCGCCAAGGACTTCTACCGCAGGCTGATCAACTTATCAGATGAAACCCGGCGCCGGTTTAAGGAAAGGCTGGTACAGCTTGACAAACAAACAGTGCTGGAAACCGCGCAGACCTATTTCGGCCCGAAAAAAAGCGCCGCAGCGGTTGCCGTGATCTCAAACAAGACTGAGCTGGAAAAGGCCAATCAGCAGTTACGGGAAAACCCGCTGGAGCTGCACCGGATTTAAACCCCGGCCGGGTTTTCAACCGGAGGAGGGAGGCGGGGCAAGCAGGCTGCGCAGGCGGGCTGAGGACTCCGCTTCCAGGCTTCCCCTGGCTTCCGCCACCTTAACGGTAGCAAGGCCCAGATGACAATAAAGCTGTGCCGCTTCTGCAGAAAGTTCGCGGATAGCCTGCAAGTGATCGGCTACGGTGTTCACATCGCCCCTGGCAATGGGGCCGGTCAGGGCATCCGGAATACCCACGGCCTCTATATTGGACAGCGTCCCGCCGATCAGGGGAGAAAGCACGCTGTACGCCTTTTCTTCAGGTACGCCCGAGGCCGCAAGCAGATCAAAGGAAAGCCTCAGCAGCGTAACCAGATAATTGGATGCCACCACGGCTGCCGCGTGATACAGGGTCTTTCCCTCCGTGTGAATGGCAAAAGGCCGGGCACCTAGATCCAACGCCACCTGCCATCCCCTGTCAACAGCCACTTTATCGCCTTCAACAGCAACCATTATACCGGTGAAAGGGTTTTTGCCGATAGCAGCGGCAAAACTTTGCAGCGGATGCATGGAGCCGATATGTGCGCCCGAGTCCCTTGCCGGGGCAAGCAAATCAGAAGAGAGGGCCCCGCTGCAGTGCAGAACCGAGGCATCCTTTTGAAACCCTTGATGTTCGGCAATCAACCGGCATGTCGGGCCAATATGGTGATCCGGCGTTGTCAGAAAAACCAGAACCGCTCTTTTTGCCGCCTCTGCGGCACTGTCGCACACGCGGCCGCCGCTGCCGGCAGCCACCGCCGCCTGCTCCGCAGATTCGCGGCTTCTGCTGTAAAATCCGGCCGGATGGTATCCGGCTGCTGCCAGCTCCCTGGCCAGCACTGTCCCCACCCGTCCGCATCCGATTATTGCAAATGGTGGATTCATTTCCGTTCCTTATGCGAGCATGCCGCCGTCGCAGGTTATGCAGCTTCCCGTTGTATAGGAGGCAGCCTCTGAGACCAGGTAAAGCGCGGCTCCGGCCATCTCTTCAGGCTGAGCGGGCCGGCTCATGGGGACCTGCTGCAGGATATAGCCGCGCAGTTCCTCGTTGCTTAACAGCGCTTCTGAAAACTTGGTTTCCGTAAAACCCGGGAGCAGAGCATTGACACGGATTTTTCTGGAAGCAAGCTCCTTGGCGTAAGCTTTTGTCATGGAAATAATCCCTGCCTTGGAAATGGAGTAGATTCCCTGCATTAAAGCGGGTTTGACGCCGTTTATGGAGGAAACGTTTAATATGCTGCCGCCGCCGGCTGCCTCCATCAGAGGCACGGCTTTCTGAATCATAAAAAAAGGGCCTTTCAGGTTGACGTCCATGATTTTGTCCCAATGACTCTCCTCTGCCGTGGTCAGTTCCCCGAAATGCGGATTGGTGGCTGCATTATTGACAAGTATATCCAGTTTCCCGTACTTTTCACGAAGGGTTTCAAACAGGGCGCTGATCTGGTCAAGGTAACCGGCGTGACAGGCCATTGTTTCCGCCTTGCCTCCCTTTTCATTAATCTGCCCGGCCACTTTCTCCAGCCCCTCTGCCTTGCGGCTGACCAGAATGCAGCGTGCGCCGTGTTCAGCCAGGGCACCTGCGACGGCCTCGCCGATACCGCGGCTTGCTCCCGTAATCACAGCGATTTTGTCGTGCAGGGAAAAATCAACCATATGCCATCTCCTTGGGTGTCAGGTTTTAGGTTCAGGTTTATTTATAAAATTGCGGGATGTCGGTGTCAATTCAAAAAGCGAGCGCATGTTCGTTTTTAATTCCGGGCTCCATCATCTTTCTCCCCGCCCCGCAGAAAAGCCACCAATATTCCGATGGCCGCGGCAAACGCCCCGGCTGTCATAGCCCGGTTAAAAGCTGTTTTAAAGACCGGCGCCAGCTCAGGGCCGTACTGCTGCAGCCCCTGTCCGCCGCTTAAAACATGAAACACACCATGAAATATCGCCCCGGCAACCGCTATGCCCACCACCATACCCAGGTTGCGCGCTGTTGCCACCATTCCGGAGGCAACTCCCCGCTGCGGAGGCGGCACCGCATTCATGGCCGCTGAGGTGTTGGGCGAGCTGAAAAGGGCAGTACCGATGCCGGCGAGGGCAAGCCGCCACAGTACCGGCAACACTGTTACTGTATCCGGCAGTGTAATCATCGACAGCTCGGATACAAAAAGCAGCACCATGCCGGCTGTACACAAAAACCGGGAGCCGATCCGGTCATAGAGCGTCCCGGCCGCAGGAGCCAGAAAAAATAAAAAGACAAAAGGGGTAACCATTATCAAGCCGGCGTTTTTTTCGCTGAATCCTCCATAGTCAACAAGATAAAAGGGCATCAGAAAAACAATGGCAAAAAGACTGGCAAACATCAGCACAGCACCCAGAATCGGGAAAAGAAAAAGACGGATGCGAAACACGGTAAAATCAATCAGGGGCCGTACGGCCCTGACTTCGGCGCGCAAAAAAATGCCTCCGCTGCAGAGGGCAAGGGCGACGCATCCAATTGTGGGCAAAGAAACGGCACCCCATTTAGTGCCGTGTGAGACGGCCAGCATAAATCCGGTCAGTGCAAGCGCCAGGAAAACAGCCCCCCACCAGTCAAAGGGCTGGGGACGAAAAAAGTTTAAGGTCTCGCTGCGAAACAGGCGGAGCACCAGCAGGGCTGCAAAAACTCCAATCGGAACGTTTAAATAGAAAATGGCGCGCCAGGATATGTAGTGAATCAAAATTCCGCCAAGCGCCGGCCCTGTGGTAAGGCCTATGGCCACCACCGCGCCGATTACACCAAGTGCCCGCCCGCGTTCGGCCTCCGGAAAAATATCGGCAATCACGGCCGGCGAACAGGCCATTAGCATGGCCGCCCCGGCGCCCTGAACCGCGCGGAAACCTATCAGCCAGCCGGTTGCTGGCGAGAGTCCGCACAAAAAGGAGCCGCCGGCAAACAGAAGAAAGCCGGTGCAATAAATCCTGCGGCGGCCGATAATGTCGCTTAGCCGTCCAAAGCTCAAAAGCAGCGAAGAGACAGTGAGCAGATAGATCATCACCACCCATTCCACACCTGCAAACGAGCCGCGCAGATCCTTCATAATCGCAGGAAGCGCAATATTGACGATGCTGCTGTCCAGGGTGGACATAAACACCCCGACGGCCACCAGGGCAAATATCCGCCAGGGATGCTGCACATGCTGGGCTTGATTCATCCGGTCCGTCTCACGCCTGTTCTGTAGTTTGCGCCGCCCTGCTCCGTCCGGGCTGCAGGGAACAAACGCAAACCTATGGGCAATTGCGTATTGTGTCAAGCCATGATACGTGCTAAATTATTCCATCATTTAGCCGGAAAGGGAAAAAAGCGGCAATGACAGTGTCCGGCCAGCTCAATGCGATATACGAAACCCTGCGTGCGGCATACGGCCATCAGGGCTGGTGGCCGGCAGATTCCACAGAAGAAGTGGTAATTGGCGCTGTTCTGGCCCAGAACGTTACCTGGAAAAATGCCCGCCGGGCCATTGGGGAACTGGACAGAAACCGCCTGCTCTCGCTTGCCGCTATTCATGCCAGCCCCTGCGAAACCATCGCCCCCCTTATCCGGTCTTCGCGCTTTTACCGTCAAAAGGCAAAACGGCTGAAAAATTTTGCCGCGCTCGTAGCTGAGGAATACAAGGGCGATCTCCCTTCCATGTTTTCTCTGGATACGGAAAGTCTCCGCAAAAAAATTATGCGCCTCAAGGGATTCGGCGAGGAAACCACCGATTCCATTCTCCTGTATGCCGCGGAAAAACCGGTATTCGTTATTGATGCCTATACCCGCCGGATTTTTTCCCGACTGGGCTTTACCCCTGATAACCGGAGCTACGGGCAGTATCAGCAATTCTTTACAAGCCGGCTGCCGGCGGACGCTGCATTATTCAATGACTATCACGCCCAGATCGTGCAGTTGGGCAGCCGGCTATGCCTAAAAAACCGCCCTCTCTGCCAAAATTGTCCCCTGGCCGGCCGTTGTGCGGAAGCCGCTCGCCGGGCTTCGGCCTGAACTTCTCAAAGCCCGGAACCGGCGCCGACCAGCCGGCCGTTTTCGCAAATGCCGCTGCCTTAGCGTTTGGCAGATTTTTTGCAGGATTTCCACTTAGAAGTTAGCCTTAAACAGGAGTGACAAGATGAAACCCAGCTACCTTTTCCGCAGGCAGTTACAAACCGTTCGCCTCCTCCTGTCTGCCACCGTTTTTTTGTTTGCTTTTGCAGCAGCCCAAGATCCGGTCCATGCCCGGGAAAAAACCTGTATGGAGCAGGACCACCGCACCTTTAACGTCTATATAGAAAACGACGCGATCGCAGGCGATGACGGCCAATACACCAGCGGCCTGAAACTGACCTGGAGCCGTTATGGCTTATCTGCCCTGCCCGATGATGCATGGCTCCATAGATGGCTGTATCCTGTAGTCAAAAGAATCGGATGGGGCGACTCGGATGCGGGAGAGAAAGCGCTTACCTTCTCCGTGGGGCAGAACATCTATACGCCGGATGATATTGAAGTGCACGAATTGATAGAAGATGACCGCCCCTATGCGGGGTTCACCTATATGGAACTGGGGTTCCACAAAAGGTTTGAGCGCTACATGCATACCGTGGGGATTACCGGCGGGATTGTCGGCCCTGAGTCATACGCAGAAGACATCCAGGAAAGTTTCCATGATATATTAAACAGCAGCGAAGCCAATGGGTGGGACCACCAGTTGAAAAATGAACCGGTGCTGGAACTGGTGTATGACTACAAACGAAAATTTTTCACACAGGGCGACTATGAAGGACTCGGCAGCGACATAATTTTTAATGTCGGAGGCAACCTGGGCAATGCGCTGACCAACATAAACTCCGGGCTGCTGCTGCGCTATGGCTGGAATATTCCCCATGATTTCGGAAACTTTGCTATCCAGCCCGCAACATGCTTTAATGCCGAAATCGAGGAGAAATACTGCCAAAGGGATGAGCGCCGATTCGGCCTG
>JAWOFF010000084.1:0-19248 GCA_046482325.1 Desulfosalsimonadaceae bacterium | reverse complement strand
CCTCTATCTGCTCTTTGTCACCGGAGTCATGGGCATTGTTATCACCGGCGACATGTTCAACCTCTACGTTTTGCTTGAGATTTCATCCCTTTCCGGCTATGCGCTGCTCGGCATGGGCGGAGGGCGGGCGGCCGCTTCCAGCCTGAATTACCTTTTCATGGGCACCATAGGAGCCAGCCTCTACCTGTTTGGAACAGGCTACCTCTATATTGCCACCGGATCGCTGAACATGGTGGATATAGCCTCCATTCTGCCTGCACTTGAAAATCTCGCCCTGATCAAGGTCTCCTTTGTACTCTGCCTGGTCGGCCTGTTTATGAAAATGGCCTTCTTTCCCCTCCACGGCTGGCTGCCAAACGCCTATTCCCATGCCCCCAACCCTTCCGCCAGCCTGATAGCCCCACTTACCACCAAAGTTATGCTATACGTAATGATCCGCGTGGCCCTGTCTGTTTACAAGCCGGATTTTGCATTCTCGCAAATGGCTCTTCAGGATCTTGTGGTCTGGCTGGCGGTGCTCGCCATTATTTCCGGGTCTGTTCTGGCCTGGAAGCAGGAGCGCTTAAAGCGGATGCTTGCCTATATCATCGTGGTGGAGGTGGGATACATGGCAGGCGGTTTTTGGCTGGGCAACCAGGCCGGGATTACCGGCGCGGTTCTCCACATTGTAAATGATGCGATGATGACCTTGTGCCTGTTTCTTACCGCAGGAGCCATCGCATCCAGAATCCATCCAGATGCACTCAAAAATCTGCAGGGACTGTTTAGCAAAATGCCCTTTACCATGACCGCCTTTATGGTGGCTGCACTCTCTATCATCGGTGTGCCGCCGACCTGCGGCTTTTTCAGCAAATGGTACCTGCTTTCCGGCGGAATCGAGGCCGGACATTACGAATTTACTGCGGCATTGATTATCAGCAGCCTGGTCAATGTGCTCCTTTTTTTCCGTGTTGTAGAAATCAGCTACTATGAGCCCTTTGGCAACCACCACGAAAATGCCCAGACAATCCAGGAGGCCCCTCTGGATATGCTGCTGCCGCTTCTGGCCACTGCCGGCCTTTTGATTGTCCTGGGCTTCTACGCGCACAGCCTGGTATCCTGGATTATTGAACCTGCGGTTTCATCTTTGCTTATGGGTAGCCTATGATTTCTATTGTATCGGTAAAACCCCTGATAGCTGTGCTGGTATCCCTGGCAGTGATCCCTATCCTGATTTCCGCCCGAAAGCCCAATGTAAGAGAAGCCTGGACTTTTGCGGCAGCCTTTATCAAATTCGGCATCATAGCCTCAATGGTGCCGGCTGTCATGGCAGGTCAGAGCCTTGAATTTTCCATAACCACGCTGTTTGCAGGAATTGACTTCAAACTCGAGGTGGATGCGTTCGGGCTCCTGTTTGCCCTTGTTTCCTCCTTTTTGTGGATTGTTACTTCCGCCTATTCCATAGGGTATATGCGGGGGTTGGACGAGCACAGCCAGACCAGGTACTTTTGCTATTTTGCAGCCGCTTTAAGCGCCACTGTCGGTGTGGCCTTCTCCGCGAACCTTCTGACCATGTACATTTTTTATGAAATTCTCTCGCTTTCCACCTACCCGCTGGTTACGCATCACCAGGATGAGGAGGCCAGAAGCTCCGGCCGCAGATACCTCCTCTACATCATGGGCGGCTCCATAGGCCTGGTGCTGCCGGCCATGGTCATCGTATACCTGCTTACCGGCACCCTGGATTTTGCAGCAGGCGGCATCCTTGCCGACAGCCTTTCCGCGGTGCCTGCGCTTTTGCTGCTGCTGATGTTTGTATTCGGCTTATCCAAGGCCGCAATTATGCCGGTCCATGCCTGGCTGCCGGCTGCCATGGTGGCACCGACCCCTGTGAGCGCCCTGCTTCATGCGGTGGCTGTGGTGAAAGTGGGTGTTTTCTGCGTGTTTCGCGTCATAACCGAGATCTTCGGCCCGGGCATGCTCAACGATTTAGGCTACGGTTCCCTCTTGTGCGCCATCGCGGCCGTCACCATCCTGGTCTCCTCCTTTATCGCTCTGTCCCAGGACAATCTCAAGCGGCGCCTGGCTTTCTCCACTATCGGGCAGCTCTCCTATATCGTCCTTGGCGCGGCCCTGCTAACGCAATCCGGCATGGCCGGAGGAATGCTCCATATTGCCATGCACGCCTTCGGCAAAATCACGCTCTTTTTCTGCGCCGGCGCCATTGTAGTGGCAACCGGCGTAAAAAACATATCGGAGATGACAGGCATCGGCAAACAGATGCCGGCGACAATGGCGGCTTTTTTCATAGGTTCGCTCTCGGTGATCGGCCTGCCGCCCTGCGGAGGCTTTATCAGCAAATGGCACCTGGCCATTGGCACTATAGAAGCTGATCAGTTTGTAATGCTGGCAGTGCTGCTTTTGAGCTCGCTTTTAAACGCCGCCTACTTTCTGCCAGTCGTCTACCGGGCATTTTTCTGTACGGAAGGCGAGTCCAGATTTTCAAACCAGGTAAAGGAGGCCCCGGGCTGGTGTCTGATTCCGCCGGTGCTAACCGCCGCGGCTTCGATTCTTCTGTTTTTTTATCCCCAGCCGTTTCTGGGCCTCTCCCAACTTGCTGTAGCAAGGATTCTAGGAGGATAGACAAAGAATGTCAGAGCAGGAAAAAGAAAAAATGGAGCTTACGCATGAGCCGGTAAAAGGCTATCCTGCCGCCTTGTATATAGTCGTTGCCATCGCCTCTCTCTATCTTGCAGCAGTTTTTATCAGCAGCCTGTAGTGCTGCAAAACCCAGGCAAAACCGCGGCAGATATGTGCTGCAGAACTTGCGGACAACGATGGGACGGATAAACTTCCGGGGGTTGCATGAAAAAAGAACTCACAATTTTTGACAAACCAAGAAATGTAAAAATCCTGCTGATCTGTTTTTACGCCGCTCTGGGCGTTCTGCTGGTGATTGACTTTTTCATCGAGAAACACGTGGTGTTCGGCTGGGAGGGCTACCCGGACTTTTTTGCAGCCTATGGTTTTATCTCCTGCGTGGGGCTTATCTACATCACCAAGCTGCTGCGGCTGCTGGTGAAACGAGATGAGGACTACTACGAAGACCGCAAATAAGCAAAACCCTTAAAAACCGGTGTGGGTCTGTTAATGCACTTAGAAATCTTCAATCTGCATATCCCGCCAGCCCTGATTTTTATTGCAGGCGCGTTTCTGATTCCAGCCCTGAAAGGCAGGGTAAAATCCGTGTATATGCTGCTCCTGCCCGTGCTGGCCCTTATCACCCTTGTCTATACCCCCATGGGCCAGCACTGGGCGATTGATTTTCTCGACTATGAACTAGTCCTGGGCCGCCTGGACCGTTTAAGCCGTGTATTTGTCATTATTTTTCTGCTCATCTCCTTTCTCTCGGTCCTTTTTGCCCTCAAAGTAGAAGACAACGTGCAGCACGTTTCCGGATTCGTCTATGCAGGCGGCGCCCTGGGGGTCACCCTTGCCGGGGATCTGTTCACCCTCTATGTATTCTGGGAGATCATGGCTGTAGCCTCTACCTTTCTGATTCTGGCACGCCGCACCAGGGATTCCCAGAATGCCGCCTTCCGTTATATTATGGTGCACATATTCGGCGGCCTGTGCCTTTTGGCCGGCATTGTCCTCTATGTGCAGAATACCGGCACCGCTGCTCTATCCCAGCTTGAGCTCTCCAACCCTGCAAATATCCTGATTTTTATCGGGGTGGCGGTAAATGCGGCCATTCCGCCGCTGCACCCCTGGCTAAGCGACGCCTACCCGGAAGCCACCATCACCGGCGCCGTATTCTTAAGCGCCTTTACCACCAAAAGCGCGGTCTACGTGATGGCCCGCATGTTTCCGGGAACCGAGCTGCTCATTTACCTCGGAGCCGTGATGACGGCTATTCCCATTTTCTACGCGGTGCTTGAAAATGACATACGGCGTGTGCTGGCCTACAGCCTGATCAACCAGGTCGGATTTATGCTCTGCGGCGTGGGCATCGGCACGGCGCTGGCAATTAACGGCACAGTCTCTCACGCCTTTTGTCATATCCTCTACAAGGCCCTGCTGTTTATGTCAGCAGGGGCGGTACTTCATGTCACAGGAAAAATCAAATGCACGGATCTGGGCGGCCTGTACAAGACCATGCCTGTCACAGCGATGTGCTGCATTGTGGGGGCTGCTTCGATTTCCGCTTTTCCGCTTTTCAGCGGATTTATCAGCAAATCCATGATCATAAGCGCCGCGGCCCATCACAAGCTCACCATTGTATGGCTGATCCTGCAGTTCGCCTCCGCCGGCGTCTTTCATTACATCAAGGTTCCCTATTTCATGTTTTTCGGGAAGGACTCCGGAATCCGGGCCAAGGAGCCGCCCGTTAATATGCTGACAGCCATGATTATAGCGGCTTTCCTCTGCATTTTCCTGGGAATCCGTTTCGATCTGCTCTATGCAATACTGCCTTATACCGCGGACTACGCCCCCTACACCGGCGCTCATGTGGTCGGCAAGCTCCAGCTCCTGATGTTCGGAGCACTTGCTTTCTGCCTGCTGATCCTCTCCGGCAGGTATCCAGCGGAGATGCGGGCCATCAACCTGGACGTGGACTGGTTCTACCGCAAAGGGGGCCGGGCTGTTGCATCAGCTGCAGATCTTGCATTAAACAGTCTCAACCGGATCTGCGACATTGTTTTTGCCCGGCAGTTTGTATCTTTTATCCATCGCTTCTTTACCCGGCTGCCGGTCGCTATCGTAACCGGATGCGCGCGTCTGGCTTCACCCCAACAAAAGCCGGAAGACGCCTCAAAAAAACGGGAACAGGCAGATACCGCGCTCAAAGCAGGGCTTCTTCCCATTGGTCTCGGGCCGATGCTTGCTGCCCTGTTTATATTTCTATTGTGCCTTAAGGTTTATTTGTTTTAAACTGACCAGCGGCGGTGAGCGGCACACACCCTTTACCAGAGTAAGGAGGGTTGATGGCAACCAAAGAGAACCTGCACTCCATGCGGATTTTGCAGGAGCTTAGCGATGAAATGCTTGAGAAGCTCCTCCCCTTTATCGAGATGCAGCATTTTGAAGAGCGGGAAGATATTTTCCGGGAAGGAGAGAGGCACGAAAAATTTTATATGCTCAAGAAGGGAAAAGTTTTGCTGGAAAAGCGCATCTCCGATAAAATCACTATATCTATTGCCTCCATCAAGCCCGGTTTTTCCTTCGGCTGGTCCGCCATGCTCAATGAGCCGCTGCGCCTGGATGCGTTGTGCTCAGAGCCTTCCGTGGTTTATGCCTTAAGCGCAAAAGCGACACTGCAATTGATGGAGAACGACCCGAACATGGGCTACCTGATCTATAAACAGCTGATCCAGATCGTCCAACGGCGGCTGGATCTGCGCACGGAGCAGTTTGTCCGGATGATTACCAGGCACCCGGATATTGAGCCCCTTCTTGATGAGTAAAATGTTTGCCCCTTTACAAAAAAAAACGGTATAGGCAACACAAGGCGAGAAAGGAGAATACTTCATGACAGTCCTTACAATCTCAAGGCAATTCGGCGCAGGAGGCAGGACCCTGGGCAAAATGGTGGCGCAAAAAATGGGCTATACCCTTGTCGATGAAGACTTGGTGCAAAAGGTTGCCGAACGCGCCAAGGTTTCGGAGAACTGGGTCAAATCCATTGAGCGGGAAGCCGGCGGATCCCTTTTGAAATTTATGAGTTATCTGGTCTCCCAGAGATATATCAACCGCATCCTGGATGATTCCAGAGGCTACATTGATGAGAATATTTATGTAAACACCC
This sequence comes from Desulfosalsimonadaceae bacterium, assembly GCA_046482325.1. Taxonomy (GTDB): domain Bacteria; phylum Desulfobacterota; class Desulfobacteria; order Desulfobacterales; family Desulfosalsimonadaceae; genus M55B175. The sequence continues at coordinate 13,460 of JAWOFF010000084.1, read as the reverse complement.
TCTATGAAATCATCGGGGAACTTGCCAAGGAGGACAACTGCGTTATCGTCGGCCGGGGCGGCCAGTATATCCTGCGGGACGATCCCAATGCACTGCATCTCCTTTTAACCGCAAAGCCCGAGGACCGGGTGGGCTTTATGGTGCAAACCTATAATTTAAACCGGGATCAGGCGGAAAACATCATACGGGTCCAGGGAAACCGGCGGCGCAACCTCTACCGAAAATTCGGCGCAGAGGACTATGACCATCCCGTTCTCTACCACTTGGTGCTCAACATGAGCAAACTCTCCATGGAAAGAGCCACAAACATCGCCTGCCACCTTATTGAGCAGGGTACAGGGGAGAACGGAAACTCAACCGTCGGCTAAAGGGGCAAATTCAAGAAAATTTTCACCGCACCGGCCGGCTGATGCGAGGCTGCAGAACTTCTCCCTCTGCCGTTCGCCGCCGATAATTGCGATAACATCATCCGGCAAAAGCACAAAATCCGCCTCCGGGTTGGGCTTAAACTCTTCGCCCCGCACAACGCCGACTACGGAAACCCCGGTTTTTTTGCGGATCTGGCTTTCGCCGATGGTTTTATTGGCCATAGGGCTCTCCGGAAGAAGACGGAACCACTGAAGGTCAAACCTGTTTTCCGCTCCCCGCAACTGAGAGAGAAAGCGATAATCGGATTCTTCATCAAACCAATGCGTGTACAGCTCCTGGCGCACCGTATCCGTACATCGCTGAATCTCCGTAACAGGAATCCCGGAATGCAGAAGGGCCTGGCGGGTCATTTCCAGGCCAGCCTCAAACTCCGGGAAAACAACTTCGGATATGCCCAGTTCCTTGAAAACATCGAAGTATTCACGGCTGGAGGCCCGGGCCACGATTTTCAGGTCTTGGCTTTTGCGCTTTACCTGCAGAATGACCGCCCTTGCTGCAACAATTCCAGGAACAGTCAGCACAAGAAGAGAGGCGCGGCCCACCCGGGCAGCCCCCAGCACCGTTTCATGACTGGCATCCCCATAAATTACTGTCATTTCTGCGTTTTTTGCCATTTCAAACCGCCGGTGATCTAGTTCAATCATGACAAACTGCATACCAAGCCGCTTGAGAACCTGGGCTATCTGAAATCCCACGCGCCCCCCGCCGGCTATGACCACATGATTCGAGATGCCCTCATCCGGCATATTGCATGACTCCAAATCCTCGCGCGGGAACCTGCGCATTTTCCACGAATAAAGCCGTGCCGTCTGCCCGGAGACAATCGGAGTGAAAAACATGGTAATAATTGCTGCCGTAAGCACAAGGGAATACAGATCGTTGCCAATGGAATTGCTTGAAACCCCAACCCTTGCAAGAACAAATGAGAATTCGCCGATCTGAAAAAGCCCCAGTCCCACAGCCAGGGGAATCACATTTCTGTAGTGAAACATCCGGGCAACAGAAGCAAAAATCACTCCCTTTCCAATGGCCGCGGCAAAAACCAGAATCAACACCTCCCGCACATGGCTGAAAAGATAAACCGGGTCAAGCAGCATGCCCACGGTAGTAAAAAAAAGCAATGCAAAAAGATCCCGCAGCGGAATGATATCGCCCAGTGCCTGATGGCCGTAATCGGATTCGCTTAACACCATTCCTGCCACAAATGCACCGAAAGCAAAAGAAAGCCCTGCCATATGGGTAAAATAGCCGACTCCCAGCCCGATGGCGGTTATGGCAAGCAAAAAAAGCTCCCTGGAGCCAAGCTTTGCAATATGGGCCATCAGGGCCGGCAGCAGCCGGGTGCCCAGAACCACCATTGCGGCTATAAACGCTGCCGCCTTGACAGCAGCAAACCCAAGGGCCGGCAGTCCTGCAGCGGGATCATTGAGCTGGGGGAGAACCACCATCATGGGCACAACTGCAAGATCCTGAATGATGAGCATCCCGATCATCACCTTGCTGGACAGAGTGCCGAGCCAGCCCTGGTTCATCAGGGTCTTTAAAATCACCATGGTGCTGGAAAGCGAAAGAAGCGCTCCCAGCCACAGGGACTGATTCCAGTCCAGGGCCAGGAGGTATCCTATGCCCATGCCAAGCGCCATGGTCAAAACAATCTGCAGAGGCGTGCCTATAAGGGCCACCATTTTCACCGGCTTTAAATCTTTCAGTGAAAACTCAAGGCCCAGTGCGAACAGAAGCAGGGCAATACCGATTTCAGCAAGCAGTTCAATCTCGTGGATATTGGAAACGGTGAAGCCGCCGGTATACGGCCCCAGGATAACTCCGGCAACAATGTAGCCGAGAATCAGAGGCTGGCCGATACGCTGCATGATAAGGCCGCAGGAAAAGGCTGCAACGATAATCAGAATAATGTCAGTGGCAATGCCCATCAAAAACCCGTATTCTCTCTGCAAATAGCAACGGAAAAAACATATATATTAGCAGGCGCCGGCAGAAAAGTCCATGGCCGGAAATTAAGCAGAGAAGTAAGATGACCCTGTTCATCGTTTTTCAGCCTTGAAAATCGATGCTCTCGTAACCTGAATGTCGCTCGGAAACCGGCTTCCCCCGATATCAATAACTTATTGCCTTAGTGCCTTAGTGCCTTAGTGCCTTATTGCCTTAGTGCCTTAGTGCCTTAGTGCCTTAGTGCCTTCAGATGACCCTGGGAGTTACTGACCGGTTCGGTCCCGGGCTGCGGCCCCGGGGGATTCTTCCAGGGAAGATCCGGCTATGTCCTTTAGTTAAGCCATTACCGGTGTTTGCTCAAGAGGCCATTGGCGTGCCTTGTTGATAGCTCTTTGCGAAGCGCAGCCAAAGCGAGCTGTTGTCTGAGCCCGAAAGGGCGAGTTTACAGTGAGCTGGCGGAGCAAACCTTGCGGAATAAATCGCTTTTTACGAAGCCATCAAATCTGATTTAAAAAAAGCCTCTGTCCTGATATGTTTGAGGTTTAAAAATTTTAGTTTCGCCCGGTTTGAAATCAATATAACCTGACCGCCCGGCTCAGGCAAAGATCAAACCCGGACCCCGCAGCATGAAACCGTTTTCGGGATTTGACAAACGATATGCGCCTTATCGCCTTCGTCTATTTAATACACTTCCTGCGTCACGGCATGGTATTTCCCCTGATACCGCTGTTTGCTCAGAGTATGGGCTATTCCGGGATAATGATCGGAGCGGCGGTGAGCGGCTTCAGCCTTCTTTCACTGGCAGCTGCCCTGCCAATGGGGAAGTTAAGCGACCGGCTAAGCGCCAGGAGCCTGCTGTTGATGAGCGCCTTCTGCAATCTCAGCTACAGCGTGCTGCTTGTACTGGCACAAAACATCTGGATGCTCATTTCGGGCCAGGCTCTCGGCGGACTCGGTTTTCTGCTGATGATCGTCTCCAGTCAAACCTGGGTCAGCGAACACACCGAGAAAATGGTGCGGGAACGGGGCTTTGGCTTTCTGTCCCTGGCCGCTGCCGTGGGCCAGACAATAGGCCCCCTGCTCGGCGGTTTCTTCCTGTCCCGCACCTCGTTTCCCGCAGTTTTCAGTCTTGCGGTATTTTTTTCCCTGCTGGGTTTCTCCATAGCAGGACTCCCGGCTAGTGCCCGGAACAAGGAAGACGAAAACGGTAAACAGGCAAGGAAATCTATCAAAAAGGCTTTGGCAGGTGTGGCTTCTGACCGGAAAATGTGTGCCGTGCTCATCTTAACCTTCGCGGCTGTATTCGCCTGCAATCTGAGGTCTTCGTTTGTGCCTGTCCTTTTCAAGTCCCGGGGAATAAACGAGAGCGCCATCGGGTTCCTGCTTTCCGCATTTGCCCTGTCCATGACCCTGGTGCGCATTGTTATCGGCCGGGTGATGGGGGTGGTATCCCGGGAGGTGCTTTTCGGCCTGTCTTTAGCTCTTATATTTGCAGCAACAGCTGTACTTCCCCTGATTTCACAGGTCTGGCTCTCAGCCGGCATTATGTTTTTATTCGGCACAGGCTTCGGTATTTCCCAGCCCCTGTCCATGGTCATGGTTTCGGACAGGGCCGGCGGGGCTTCGGGGATGGTCATGGGAATCCGCTTTTTCATGATCACCCTGGCCACCCTGCTCAGCCCTGTCCTGACCGGCATAGTCGTGGAAGGCTTCAGCCTGGAGGCCGGCTTTTACTTTGCTGCCGGTCTACTGCTCACAAGCGGCATTATCATCAAACTTATCTCGGGCAATCAGCAACCGGTAACGACGTTATCATCGGTTTAGCCGTCTAACCCTGCCATGTTGAGATACTTGATCTCCAGGTATTCGTCAATTCCGTACCTGGAGCCCTCCCGGCCGAAGCCGGATTGTTTCATCCCGCCAAAGGGAGCTGCCTCCGTTGAAATAAGGCCGGTGTTGATACCGATAATGCCGAATTCCAGCGCCTCGGCCACCCGCCAGATGCGGCCAACATCCCTGGTGTAAAAGTAGGCCGCAAGTCCGAAATCCGTGCTGTTGGCCATGCCGATGACCTCGGTTTCCTCGCGGAAGCGAAAAACCGGTGCGACGGGTCCGAATGTTTCCTCGCCTGCGATCCGCATGTCCGGTGTTGCCTCAGCGATAACGGTCGGCTCGAAAAAAGTGCCGCCCAATGCATGCCGGCTTCCCCCGCACAGTAGCTCGCCCCCTTTTTGCAGGGCGTCGCTTATCTGCGCCTCCACCTTTTCAACAGCATCCATGTCGATCAACGGCCCCTGCTGGGCCCCTTCAGCAAAGCCCTCCGCCACCCTTAGACGCTTCACGGACCCGGTCAGGCGAGAGACGAATTCATCATAGATATCTTCGTGCACATAAAAGCGGTTGGCACAAACACAGGTCTGCCCCGAATTCCGATACTTGGAGGCCATGGCCCCGGAGACAGCGGCATCGAGACCGGCATCGGGAAACACGATAAAAGGCGCATGACCGCCCAGCTCAAGAGATAGGCGCTTAACAGTGGGCGCACTCTGTTGAATCAGTATTTTTCCGACTTCGGTGGACCCTGTAAAACTGAGTTTTCGGATAGTCGGATTTTCCGTCAACTCCTTCCCGATGGTTTTCGAATCGCCGGTTACTACATTGAAAACTCCGCCGGGAATCCCCGAACGCCGGGCAAGTTCGGCCATTGCAAGGGCTGAAAAAGGAGTTTGTGAAGCTGGCTTGACCACCATGGAACAGCCGGCAGCCAGAGCGGCTGCGGCTTTGCGGGCGATCATCGCCGCAGGAAAATTCCAGGGGGTAATGGCAGCACAGACACCGACGGGCACCTTGATCGTCAGAATCCGGCTTTCCGCCATCGGCGAGGGGATGACATCGCCGTAGATTCGTTTGGCTTCCTCCGCGAACCACTCAATAAAAGCGGCAGCATAAGCGATTTCGCCGCGGGATTCCACAAGGGGTTTGCCCTGCTCGGCAGTCATGAGCCTGGCAAGATCCTCCCGGTTTTCCATCATCAGATCATGCCAGCGCCGCAGAAAGTTCGCCCGTGCCTTCGCGGTCTCCTCCCGCCACATGAACAAAGCGGCTTCTGCCGCATCAATGGCTCCTGCCACCTCCCCGCGCCCCATGTCCGGCACAGAGCCGATCCTTTTGCCGGTTGCAGGATTGCCGACATCAAAACGTCTTTCTGTATCAGCATCGACCCACCTGCCGCTGATAAAGGCCTGCTCCCGGAACAAAGACGCGTCCCTTAATTCAAGCATGATATACCCCCTCTTACTTTTTTTGCAGATCGCCGTTAGTCAAACCGCCAGGGCTGTTGTGTCAACAAGCCCCGCAATCCAACAAAATAAGCCTTATTCCCAGCCGCTGCAAGCAAGCCCTTAGGGAGCTCCTCCGTACGCATCCGGCGAAGACCCCGCTGCAAAAAAAGCTCATCCTTGTCTTCAGCCGAAGTTTCGTTTATCATGAAGCGGATATGCTGCGAGGAGTTTTTTGCCGAAGGGCTTTACCGGACAACACCACAAAAAGGAGATCCCCGTGAAATCAGCAGCTGTAATGATCGCTAGTTGCGCCGTGTTTATGGCACTGGCCTTTTCTTATCCTGCAAATGCCGGGGATATGGAACACTGCAAAAGGGAACAGTTCACTGTCCATTCGATTGGCAGCGTTCATAAGGAAAACGGCAGGACCACACTGGTGCTTAACAAGGAGGCAGAACCCGCCTTGCTTGGTGTTGACGGATTCTCGCACGTGCTGGTCTTTTGGTGGTTTGACAAAAATGATACGCCGGAAAAACGATCCAGGCTGCAGGTACATCCTCGCGGAAACCCGGATAATCCGTTAACCGGTGTGTTTGCCACCCGTTCCCCCGCCCGCCCGAACCTTATTGCGCTGAGCCTGTGCCGGATTCGATCTGTCCGGGGCAATGTAGTGGAAGTCGAAAAAATCGATGCATTTGCGGGCACGCCGATTTTGGATCTAAAGCCCTACATTCCGGGCTATGACTCCACTGACGACGCCTCGGTTCCGGATTGGGTAAAAAAAATCCGTAAAGCCGGGAAAGAAGCCACGGCGGCAGGGGAATAAAAAGATGAGCCAAGTACAAAATTCCCTTTCAGACAGCGATCATGAGCAGAGCCGCTCAGGGGGAACTGCCGGGGCTTGAATGGGCAGATCAAATGATCGGGCAGGGAAAAAATATCTGCCGTATAACACAAAAAAAGGATTTATGAGTGACCATACCCACAAACCCTTAATTTTTCTGGTAGGCGCGAGCAGACTTGAACTGCTGACTTCTACCGTGTCGGGGTAGCGCTCTACCATCTGAGCTACGCGCCTGTATATTCTTCTTTTTTGATAGTATCCCAGGCAGGCGTTGTCAAGCAAAAATAAAGTTCGCAAAACAGCATGAAAAAACGCAGTATTGCAATTTCCGCCGCATTTCTGACAGCAGCCGTTCTCTGCGGCATTGCCCTTGGCGCGGTATTTGCCACCGTGCGGGATCTTCCCCAGATCCGTTCCCTGGAGGATTTCTCCCCTTCCGCGATAACCCGCGTCTATTCCGCAGACAACACCCTGCTGGCCGAGCTGTACAAAAAAGAGCGCGACCCGGTCCCTATTGCCAAAATTCCCAAAAAACTGCGCCGGGCGCTTATCGCTACAGAAGACCGCAGTTTCTATGAGCACAATGGCGTGGACCTCAAAGGAATTGCCCGCGCCATTGTGCATGATATCATCGCCGGAGAATTTGTGGAAGGCGCCAGCACTATTACCCAACAGCTTGCAAAAACCCTTTTTCTGACTCCCCGCAAAACGCTTGACCGAAAACTAAAGGAGGCATTCCTGGCGTTTCAGCTTGAGCGCCGCTATACAAAAAAGGAAATCCTTGAACTTTATTTAAACCAGGTCTATTTCGGCAGCGGGGCTTACGGGGTGCAGGCTGCCGCGCAAAAATTCTTCGGAAAACCTGTAATCGAACTGGAGCTTTCGGAATGCGCCCTTATTGCCGGGCTGCCCAAGGCACCCTCGGTTTATTCGCCGCTTGTCAATCCGGATCTCGCCATTGAGAGAAGAAACCTCGTCCTTCGGCAGATGGCCAATGTAGGCGTAATCAGCCGCCAGGAGCTAAAGGAGGCCAGGAGCAAACCCTACGAACCTCCTGTAAAGCACGGGAATTCCACCCGGGCGCCTTATTTTGTCGATTATGTTAAAAAAAGACTGGAAGAAAAAATCGGTGCCGACCGGCTCTACACCGGCGGCCTGACTGTTGAGACGACGCTTGACTGGAACTTGCAGCAGCAGGCGCAAAAAGCCCTAAAAAAGGGGCTTGAGCAGCTAGGCCGGCGAATGAAAAAAAACGGTCTGACATCGCCTGATCCCCAGGGCGCACTTATTGCCCTTGATGTACAAAGCGGAGGCATTCTGGCAATGGCAGGCGGCCGTGATTATTCCAAAAGCCCTTACAACCGGGCTACCATGGCCAAACGGCAGGCGGGTTCTGCTTTCAAACCCGTTGTCTACGCCAGAGCCATTGAAGAAGGCTTTTCCCAGAACAGCCTTCTTCTGGACGCCCCTGTTGCTTTCCAGGGAAAAGGCCCGCGGGTGCAGTGGCGCCCTGAGAATTTCTCCCATAACTATGAGGGAGAAATCACGCTGCGAAAAGCGCTCACCCACTCCAAAAATATTCCCGCTGTGCGCCTGATAGAAAAACTGGGCGTAAACAGCGTCATCTCCTTTGCCCGCTCCCTTGGCATTGACTCCCGGCTGTCCGCCGATCTTTCACTTGCTCTGGGAACCCCTGAGCTAACCCTTGAAGAGCTTACCGCAGCTTACGCTGTGTTTGCCAACAGCGGCAAATACATTAAACCGACTGCCATCCGGGCGGTCAAAGATAAGCACCAGCGGATAATATGGCAGCCGAAACCGCAGCAGAGGGCGGTGATGTCAGAGGCGGGGGCCGCCATCATGGTAGACATGCTCGAAGGGGTAATCAACGAGGGAACGGGAAAAGGCGCCCGCGGAATAGCTCGCCCGGTGGGCGGTAAAACCGGCACCACCAACAAATTTAAAGACGCCCTTTTCGTGGGTTTCTCCCCCTCTATTGCTGCGGGCGCCTGGACGGGCTGTGACGACTACTCCACGCTCGGCCCCTATGAAACGGGAGCACGGGCTGCACTGCCCATTTGGAGACATTTTATGAAAAGGGCGGTCAAGGAGCGTCCCTACCGGTTTTTTGATGTTGTCGAAGGGCTTGTGAAGCGTAAGATGAATCCTTCCACCGGAGAACTTGCCCCGGAGGACTGCCCGGCCGCAGTGCCTGCCCTGTTCCGCAGGGACAGCATCAAATCACGATAAAATGCTTGATCCGCAGACAAAGAAAAGATACAAGGCCGGGTATGATTCGCAAGGCTACCATAGAAGATATCAAAATCATTCACGCCATGCTCAAATATCACGGCGACAAGGGAGAACTCCTGGCCCGGCCCCTTAGCCAGCTCTATGACCACGTGCGGGATTTCAACGTATATATTGATGCGGAAACAGAGGAGATTATCGGCTGCTGTGCCCTGCAGTTCTGCTGGGAAGACCTTGCCGAAATCCGCTCCCTTGCGGTAAGCGAAAAGGCTCAGGGCCTGAACATCGGCACGCGGCTCGTGGAATCCGCCTTTGAGGAAGCCCGGCGGTTTAAAATCAAAAAGGTTTTTACCCTGACCTATAAACCGGAATTCTTTAAAAAATTCGGCTTTGTCATTATCAACCGCTCGGAGCTGCCGCTAAAAATCTGGGCCGATTGCATCCACTGCGTCAAGTTCCCGGACTGCGATGAGATTGCCATGCTCAAGCAGCCAGTTTGAAAAGCCGAGCCCATCACGCATAAATCAGGTTGTAATACAGGGGGGGGTGGAACCAGTTGTGGGGCCTTGGCAAAATCTGCTGCGAGCCCACCGTCAGCCAGTAAGTTTCCGGCTTTATTTCGCGCAGCCTTCCGCTCTCCGGCGGCACCGCATATGAGGTATGGGAATAGGTGACCTGGAAGAGAAATACACCGTCTTTTCCCTCGCTGGTTATCCGGTAGTTTTCCTTGAATTCGCGCAAAGACATCTCGTTTGCCTCTGCCACCCGGCTCATTTCTTCGCTGGATAGTTTGATAAGGACGATTTTTGTTACCCCGCGCTCGGAATACCTGAGCAGGGCCCGTGATTCACTGCTCGAGACATAGATCGTGGAAATGCAGGGGACCCGCTTTAGGAACTGGGCCGCAACAATGGCCGCCGTCCTGCGGCCGCCCACCATGTCCGGCAGGCCGTAGTATTCAAAAAATTTCTTTTGTACGTCCTCGGCATATTTTTCGCCCTTCTCGTAAATATCCCTGGAAATGTAGCGAAGATTCCGGGCCATGTCCTCGGCTGCTTCGGTGATCGGCCAGTCTATGCGCACGTGAAAATGCGACAGGTGATACCGGTTTTTCCCCTTCGGCTGGGCTGTGTCGCGCTGGATAAGAAGGGCATAGTCCACCGGCAGCATATCCTTTAAAAAATTAAAAAAATGCACCGACTCCAGAAACTTCTGCGTCCGGTCAAAATCGTTTTCCAGGGTCAGTGTCTTGGAACGTAGCAAATTTGTTTTGGTGCTGCGGTTGGAGTCGAAGAAACGAATGTATTTTTTATGCTTGGCCGGAATGTGGTCTTCAAGAAATATGAGCAGAAAAGAATTCTGGCAGTCGTATTCGACTTTGGGAATGCGGGCGCGGGGTTTTAACTCCTTGCGTTCCACAAAGGGATAGGCAATGCCCCTGGCCTTGAAATTCTCATAGGATTCGGTCAGGGAGCGTTCCAGTACAAACTGATCCAGCTCATCGCGCAGCAGGTTATAATATGATCGCCGCAGCCGATTGGCTAAACTTAATTCCTCCCTGATGCGCCAATGCAATATCTTCCTCCTTGCCCGCTATGAGATTGCCGCCGCCTTACGGCCTTGGATATTTTTTATTTAGCACATGATAAAACAATAGTCAACTGAAATAATTAGCTATCTTTTATCAAATCGCTCTGCCCACGCATACAGCGCCTTTCGATAATATATCATCACAAAAAAAGCCGCCAGACTAACGGCCAGCACCAGCGCATACAGGGCATACATCCGTTCATACAGAAGCCCCCCGTGCAGGCTCAAAACCAGGGTGCCCGGCATCCGGCCGAAGGCCGCCATCAGAATAAACAGCCGGAAAGGCATGGCCGTGCCGCCAAGAAACAGGCTGAGATAATCCTTTGGAAAGCCGGGAAACATGAAAAACGTGAGCACCACAATGATGCCCTGGCGGTTTAAAAAACCGTCCATGCGCTCCAGCTGCTCCCGGGGTACCCATTTGCGCACCAAATGATACCCCAGCAGGCGCCCGATCCAGAAATTGACAGCAGAGCCCAGTGCGAGGCCGATACTGGAATACAAAAACCCCCATCCCGCCCCAAACAGATAGCCGCCGGCGAGGCCGCTTATTTCCCCCGGCAGCGGGGCGGCTACAACCTGGAGGATTTGTACCCCAATAAAAACAAGGGGTGCGGCCGCATCCCACTTTGCCACAATCGAAGCCACCGCCTGCCTGTCTGTTAAAAGGCAGTAGAGCTCTACAAGCAGGTCGAAAAAGTATATGACAAGAGCTGCTGATACCGCCAGCAGGAAGGCAGCCAGCAGCCAGTAACGAAACGCCGGGATAAAGCGTGAAAACCGCATGGGCGGAGATTTACCCCGTACCGGGGCCGTCCAGCGCCGTTACGCCGGGAAGCGGCTTGCCTTCCATAAGCTGCAGGAAGGCCCCCCCACCTGTGGAAATATAGGTAAACCGGTCGCTTTGACCGGTGGAATGAATAGCAACGTCCGTATCTCCTCCGCCCACGATGGTGAGTGCGTAGGAATTGGCTACATGATGGACCATGGAAACTGTGCCCCTACTGAAAGCGTCGATTTCGAAAATTCCCATGGGGCCGTTCCAGATTATCGTACGGGCGTCATAGAGGACCTCTTCAAACAGTCTGGATGTGGCCGGTCCGATATCCAGGGCCATCCAGTCCTCCGGAATCTCCTGGATGGGTACAACCTTGCACTCCGCCTTGGCATCTACCTCCGGAGCAACAACGGCATCAATCGGGACATAGAACTTGATCCCTTGCTTTATGGCGGTTCGCATGACATTGCCCGCCTCTTCAACCAGCTCATCCTCAACTCTGGACTTGCCCACGCCAAACCCCTGGCTCTTCAGAAAGGTGTTGGCCATGGCTCCGCCAATGATAAACTTGTTGACCTTGCCCAGCATGTTGTTTAATGCCCGCAGCTTGCTGGAAACCTTGGCACCGCCGATAATGGCCACAAGCGGCCGCCGAGGATTCTCCATGGCTTCGTGAAAGTATTTCAGTTCGTTCAGCAGCAAAAAGCCAGCAGCCCGCTCTTCGACATGCCGGGTGATGGCGGAAACCGATGCATGCTCCCGGTGGCATACGGCAAAGGCATCGTTTACATACACATCGCAAAGCGAGGCCAATTCTTTGGCAAACTTGTCGTCGTTGTCCTGCTCGCCCCTGTGAAAGCGCAGATTCTCCAGCATAAGCACACCGCGGGGCTGCAGGGCATCCACCATCCGGCGGACTTCGGGGCCGATGCAGTCAGGAGCAAGCCCTACATCGATTTCCAGGTATCGCCCCAGCCGTTTGGCCACAGGCGCCAGGCTGTATTTCGGATCCACCTTTCCCTTTGGCCGGTCCATATGGGCGCAGATAATCAGGATGCCGTCATGGTCAAGGACGTAGCGCAACGTGGGCAGGACTTCCCGGATCCGGGTATCATCGGTAATATTTTGGAAATCATCCATTGGGACATTGACATCCACCCGCACCAAAACCTTCCTGCCTGAAATCTTGATATCCTTAATGGAATGCATGGCATCTCCCCCTGTCTGACATTTTTCTGTTGATGGCATGCCCAGATATGCACTTCCCCGTATCCACTAACTTGCGGAGCGTTTGCTGGTTTTTGGCAGAAGCATCACACTTGGGTCTTGCCAGAGCGTTTTTTCCTGTATAACTGTTTTTTTTTCGACCAGCGCTGGAAAAAGCCGATCATACCGGATTCCCATGCACGGTCCACCTTTTCGGACTCCACATCTATGGCCGCAGGCTGTTCCATAGCTTTACGCAGGCACTCGGTCTTATACACGCAGCCCATACAGGCCGGCGGAGAATGCCGCAGGTTATCACTGCCCCTGGGGAACACTATATCAAGCCTGCCAAAACAATCCGGTCTGGCTGCTGTCTCCTCCTTTTCGGGTGCGTCCTCACCCATTGCGCGGCCTCCATTTTTCCATATCTTCCGAGAACTCACGGCTTATTCGGCTGATATGACCGGAATCGGCAAAACTGAAATAATTCTGTTTACCGATAACAAGGTGCTCATGCACCGTAATACCAGTGACCATGCATGCATACATAAGCTGCCGGGTAACGGCAAAATCCGCAGGCGACGGCTCCGGATCCCCGGAAGGATGGTTGTGGGCGAAAATAACCGCTGCGGCCTTTCGATTGAGGGCGTTTTTGACAACTTCCCGGGGATATACTGAACTTGCAGTCAAGGTGCCCTCAAAAAGGTCCTCAACTCCCAGAACCCGGTTTTTGGCATCAAGATACAGCACCTTGAAGCATTCCCGGCTTCGTCCGTTCCCAGCCCATCGACGACGCCCGCCTCGGGGCGCGTCACTCGGCCAATCATTTGCTGGTACAGACTCGTGGACTTCGTCGGGCGGGCATTCGCGCACACCGCCGCATCGGGCACGTCGAATCCCTCGGTGAATACCATGCAATTCACGAGCACTTGCGTGGTACGGTCGCGGAATCGCTGGATGATCTTCCGCCGCTCCAGCCGGTCGGTCTTGTCGATGACGTATTCCGCCTCGACCCCTTCGTATGCGTTGAATGCGGCCGTGAGCTTTTCCGCGTGCTCTTGCCCCGCCGCGAATACCAGCGTCCGCCGGCCCTTGGCCGCTTGAATGGTCGGGTAGGCGATGGCGTGCAGCA
>JAWOFF010000055.1:0-2762 GCA_046482325.1 Desulfosalsimonadaceae bacterium | reverse complement strand
CTTACAATCTGATGGCTTTTCTCTTTGAAGTAATCAAAAAACTTTTTCCGGATCTCGTTTCCAGTCATTCATTGCACCTATTTTTCAGCAGCAGCCTGCTCCTTTTTGGCCGGTCCGCCTGCAGCCTTTTCCTGATCCACGTCCTGGTCGCTGTCCTTTTTACCCAGCCCGAGTGCTGCCTTTACCTTGTCACGCAGCTCGGTGTAGATTTCCGGGTTGTCCTGAAAATACTTCTTTATGTTTTCTCTGCCCTGACCCAGGCGCTCTGACTGGTAGGAGTACCAGGAACCGCTTTTCTCAATAACTCCCGCTTTAACGCCCATGTCGAGCAGGTCGCCTGCCGCCGATATTCCCTCGCCATACATCACGTCAAACTCGGCTTCCTTAAACGGCGGGGCCAGCTTGTTTTTAACCACCTTGGCCCTTGTCCGGCTGCCCATAACCTCCTGGCCTTCCTTTATGGCGCCTGTACGCCGCACCTCGATCCTGACCGAGGAATAAAATTTAAGAGCATTTCCGCCGGTTGTGGTCTCGGGATTGCCGAAAACCACGCCGATTTTCATCCGGATCTGGTTTATAAATATCAGCGATGTGTTGGTTTTGCTTATGGTGCCGGTAAGCTTGCGCAAAGCCTGAGACATAAGCCTTGCCTGCAGCCCCATGTGCGAGTCTCCCATCTCTCCTTCTATTTCCGCACGCGGCACCAGGGCGGCCACGGAATCGATAACCAGTATATCGACCGCACCGCTTCTAAGCAGCATATCTGCTATCTCCAGAGCCTGCTCGCCGGTATCCGGCTGGGAAACCAACAGTTCATCGCAGTTAACCCCGAGCTTTTTCGCATAAGAAGTATCCAGCGCGTGCTCAGCATCTATAAAGGCCGCGATCCCCCCCTGCTTCTGGGCCTCTGCAACCGCATGCAGTGCAAGGGTTGTTTTGCCCGAAGCCTCCGGGCCGTAGATTTCGGTAACCCTGCCGCGCGGAATCCCGCCTATGCCCAGGGCCAGGTCCAGGGCTATAGAGCCGGTGGGAATAGCCGGCACATCTATCACGGTGTTGCTGCCGAGCTTCATTATGGCGCCCTTGCCAAATTGACGCTCAATCTGGCCCATCGCTGTTTCAACGGCCTTTTCCTTGTCCACGGACTTGTTCATATGCCCCTCCTGCAATTTAATGTCCTCATCCTGAATATTTTCATTCAGGCACTATGTGTTTTTTTCATCCCAGTGGATGGCTAGATAAAATCCTGTAAACCGGACCTTTGGGCGTAAGAGTGCTTTCAAACAGGTGCAAATGACCGACTGAAAACGCATCTGAGGCAAAATCCCCGTATTTAAGAATCGCTTCGGCCAGAAGCGACGGGTCGCTTCGCCCCTTGAACCTGCCCAGGGTCAGATGTCCGGTAAACCGCCTGTTTTCCCGCTCAAATCCAAACTCGGCCATAGCATCCTCAATATTTTGATGCAGTTGCGCAAGGTCTTCGGTCTGCCCGGCCACGCCCGTCCACAGAACCCTCGGGCGGCGGATACCCGGAAAGACTCCCAGGCCCTTTGCAAAAAGCTCAATTGGTGCAAACCCCGCAGCCGCCATGGCAATATTTTCGCTGACGGCATCCACATCCTTCTCACTTATATCACCGAGAAACTTCAAAGTCAGGTGAATATTTTCAGGGTCCGTGTATTTCATCCGTATACCGAACTGCTTGAGCTGTGTCTGAAGCCGGCCCAAAGACCCTTTGACATGTCCGGGCAGGGCCACTGCTATAAAGGCCCGGATTTTCTTTTCGCCTGCAGCCGGTATATTTTTGTTATTTTTGCCTTGTTTTGCCATTATGATTACACGCCCGGCCCGCCCTTACAAGGCTGTCCGGATCAGGCACGCAATTGCCAGCAGGAGCCTGCAGATCAGGCCCGCGGCCAGATCGTCTGCAACCACGCCGATTCCCCCGGACAACCTGCCCTCCAGCCATCTGACCGGAAAGGGCTTGATTATATCAATACAGCGAAACAAAATAAACCCGGCCGCGGCCAGGGGCCAGGAAAAGGGCAGGCCTGCAAACACCACGCCCATGCCCGCAATTTCATCTATCACGACCGCGCCCGGATCCTCTTGTCCCATGATCGCTTCCGCCCTGCCGGATGACCATACTGCAACCGCAATTACCGCAGCCAGAAGAACTGCGGCACAAGGCCCCGGCATGCGCGACATTGCGTAATAGAGCAAAAGGCCGGGAAGAGATCCGAAAGTTCCGGGCGCAAAGGGCATCCTGCCTATATAGCCGCCTGTTGCAACCGCAATTGCCAGTTTACCCATTAAATTCATTCGTTTTTATAATCCGCCAGGGCTGCTGTCAAGGCATTGTTTATCAACCGTTTTCCCCGTCTTCTATCAGGGCTCCGCAGGCTGCCGCCCTGTAAACCGTCTGCAGTGCCACACCCTGTTGACTGGCAATCCGTCGGCAGGATTCGTATTCCGGGGTTATCCTGAACGATCCGTCAGGGGCGCAAACCTTTTTTGCCTCAATCCGGCCGTAAGGGGTTTGGACCATGACCGCGCATCTTTCCAGCACCCGGCGCTGAACCGGGTAATGCCGGACCCCGATTGCACTCGTTTCTGTGAGAATCTCAGAAACGATTTCTTCCCGGCGCGCCTTTTCGCATAATACCTGCACCATGGTACCGGGCCGGCCTTTTTTCATATAAACCGGTATCATGTATACATCCCTGGCTCCCATGGAAAACAAAAGGTCTGTTAAATAACCG
>JAWOFF010000039.1:0-23391 GCA_046482325.1 Desulfosalsimonadaceae bacterium | reverse complement strand
CGCGTTTTATTCTATGGTATTCGTTCTGGTGATGCTGCCGCTTGTTTTGTACTCAGGATTCAATGAATGGAAAAGAAAGTACCGGGCCAGCCTGGGCCCGATCTTTATTACCAAGATCATTGCCGCCTTTGTAGTAACAGCCGCCGCCCTGATTCTTGTATTCTGGCACATTATCGATCCTGACGCTGCCGCAGCCTCCTCTCCCCTGCGTTTTGGCTACCTGTTCATTCACCTGGTCATGCTTGCAGCCGCCGGGGTAGCCGGCTTCATTGGCGGGAAACTGGTGTTCAAGGATTAACCGGGCGGCTTTGAGCGCCCGGGCCTGGGTTTTTCAGAATTCCGCTGCTTTTCCAAAATACAGAGCTTCGAAAAAAAAATCTGAAATCGGAATCTATGCAGCATACTTCGGAAGACACTTAATTTCCACATGTTCAGCCTAGAGCAAAATCGCAGCAGGCCATTTTCCGGCATCTCTATTTGACAAAGATCTAAAATTATAATAATAAATCCTGGCTAGACTGAAAACGCCTTATGTGCTTTAGTAAAAAGTCTGATTTTTATTCTTCTAAGTCAATATCAAAAATTTTTTGTTTTTTCGGAGGTGCCAATTATTTTTAATCTATCATCCACCGTTAACGGGAACGGAACCTGCGCACCCCGCGCGTGAAAACGGGCTGCAAAAGGCGGACCCTTGTGTTCAGTGCTTCTGGTTGTGATCAAATAAACGAAAACGAAAACGAGGAATATGTATTATGGCAGATAATTCAGCCACTGCCAATGAGCGGCTGCGGGTTGAAAACGCCTATAAGATCTTTGGCGGCAACCCTGAAGAGGCCTATAGACTCATTGAGCAAGGCAAAACAAAAGATGAAATCTACAAGGAAACCGGCCTGACCATTGGAGTACAAAACGCCAACTTTACCGTTTATGCAGGCGAAGTCTTTGTAATCATGGGGCTTTCAGGCTCCGGCAAGTCCACCCTGGTACGCCTCCTCAACCGGCTCATCGAACCGACATCCGGCAAGATTATCCTCGAGGGCGAGCAGGATATCATGCAGCTGGATATGAAGGAACTGGTGGAGATGCGCCGAAAATACATGAGCATGGTGTTCCAGTCCTTTGCTTTGATGCCGCACCTGACGGTACTGCAGAACGCGGCATTCGGGCTTGAAATCATGAAGGTACCGGAAAGCAAACGCCGTGAGCGCGCCATGAACGCCCTTGAACAGGTAGGCCTTGCTCACGTGGCCGACAGCTACCCAAACGCGCTGTCCGGCGGCATGCAGCAGCGTGTCGGCCTGGCCCGAGGGCTTGCGGTGGATCCCGATATTATGCTGATGGACGAGGCGTTCTCCGCACTTGATCCCCTGATCCGCACCGAAATGCAGGATGAGCTGTTAAAACTCCAGGAAGGCAGTGACCGAACCGTTGTTTTTATCTCCCATGATCTTGACGAGGCCATGCGGATCGGCGACCGGATCGCCATCATGGAGGGTGGGCGGATTATCCAGATCGGCCCGCCTGAAGAAATCATGAAGAATCCCGCGGATGATTACGTTAAAGCCTTCTTCAGGGGTGTGGATCCCACCAATGTATACAAGGCGGGCGATATTGCAACAACTACACAGGTAACCTTCCCGCTGCACAAGGCCGGGCTCAGAGCCGTCAGACAGCGATTAAACGAATTTGACCGGGAGTATGCCTATGTGCTCAGAAAAGACCGGAGTTATGTCGGAGTGGTCTCTCTCACCAAAATCCAGGAAGCGCTCGAAGACGAAGCCATCAACTCACAGGACATTACCCCGGCCTTTCTCGAAGACATCGAGCCCGTCGGCACAGAAGCCACCCTCCAGGAAGTGCTGCCGAAACTGACTTCCTATGAATGCCCGGTCCCCATCGTTGACGAGAACAACAAATATATTGGCACGTTATCCCGTTATCTGTTCCTGCAGACCATCACGCGGGAGAGAGAGGACACCGAGGAAAGGGAAACGAGCGAGCCGGGCGAACAGCCGGGTGAGAACGAACAGGCGCGCAAAACCGAACAGACAGAAGAGCAGCAGGAGGCTTAAATGTTTGATATTTTTAAATATACAATTCCACTTGATGATTGGATTGCAATGGGTGTTAACTGGCTGGTAGGCAACTTCAGACCCCAGTTTCAGGCCATTAAAGTGCCCATCGAAATCATGCTCAACTCCATTGACGATCTGCTCTTATGGCTGCCTTCCGAATTGATCCTGCTGGCCTTCCTTGCCATTGGCTGGAAAACTGCGGGATGGAAGGTCGGCATCTTCAGCTGTGCCTCGATGGCTTTTATCGGCTTTATGGGCCTTTGGGATCTGACCATGACCACCCTGGCCATGGTGATTTCCGCTGTTGTCGTGGATGTTTTAATCGGAATCCCCCTTGGCATCCTGTCCTCGCGGAGCGACCGGTTTGAGTCCTATTTAAGACCCATATTGGACGCCATGCAGACAACCCCTGCATTCGTCTATCTCGTACCGGTTGTTATGCTTTTCTCTATCGGCACCGTTGCCGGTGTCATCGCCACCATTATTTTTTCCATGCCGCCGATCATCCGGCTGACCAACCTGGGAATCCGGCAGGTGCATCCGGAACTGATCGAGGCCACTTACGCCTTTGGCGCCACCAAACGGCAGGTGCTCTGGAAAGTTCAGATTCCGCTGGCGCTTACCACCATCATGGCCGGATTGAACCAGACAATCATGTTGTCTCTATCCATGGTTGTCATCGCCTCCCTCATTGGCGCCGGCGGCCTGGGTGTTCCGGTCTTTGAAGGCCTGAACAGCCTGCAGGTCGGCCTGGCCGGCATTGGTGGGCTGGGCATTGTACTGATGGCCATGGTTTTGGACCGAATTACCCAGTCTCTGGGGAGTGACAAAAAGTCGTAACAACCCTGATGCAGCTCTTACATGCAACTGCAAACCAACAAAAAGGAGGTTACCCATGAAACGATTTCTAACCTACACCGGTCTGGCATTACTTATTTTTGCCGCCTGCCTGATGGCATTTCCCGGCAGTTCAACAGCCGAGGATCTTCCCGGCAAAGGCAAAACCATCGAACCAGGTTGTGCCACATGGACCACCGGCTTTTTCCTGGAGGCTCTGTATTCCAGGGCCTGCGAAGAATTGGGCTATGAGGTCGAAGATCCTAAGAAGCTGGCAGCTCCTATTTTCTACGAAAACCTTCGCTACGGCGATCTGGACTTCTGGGCCAACGGCTGGTTCCCGCTTCATGCTGAATTTCTTCCCAAAGACTGGGAAGAAAATATATCCATGGCCGGCACTGTTGTAAGGGCCGGTGCGGTACAGGGATACCTGGTATCCAAGGAGCACGTAGAAAAGTATGACATCAAATCCCTGGAAGACTTCAAACGGGAAGAAGTCAAGGAAGCCTTTGATTCCAATGGCGACGGAAAGGCTGACATGGTTGCCTGCCCGCCGGGCTGGGGTTGTGAGAAAACTATCGCCTTTCACATGGACGCTTATGACCTCTGGGATCACATCAACCTGATCAAGGCCGGCTACAGCGCCGGAATGGCCGATGCCCTCTCGCGCTATGATAATGGTCAGCCCATCCTATTCTACACCTGGACGCCAAACTGGACCGTGTACAAGCTCAAACCCGGCAAGGATGTGATGTGGATCAACGTACCCGAGATTATCCCGAAGGAAGGCCAGAAGGGCATGGAAAAGGATATGGTGGCCGAGGGTCTTACCGGCACTGTCACCGACCCCTGCAAAATGGGCTTTGTGGCAAACGATATCCGTGTGGTGGCCAACAAAGACTGGCTTAACAAAAACCCGGCCATTAAAACCATGTTCTCCCTGATGTCCGTGCCATTCCCGGACATTGCCAAGCAGAACGACAAAATGTTTGAGGGTGAGGACAAACAGGAAGACATTGAGCGGCACGTGGACGAATGGATTGAGAGAAACCAGGACAAGTGGAACGCATGGATAGCTGCAGCCAAAGCAGCAGCGAAATAATAAATCCGCAAAACCCCTAAAAAAACCATTGCCTTTTATGGCAGACCTGCCGTAAAAGAGATAGCTGAACCAAGCATTGGACCCTTCAGGAGCCTTCTTCTGGAGGGTCCAATGTGTGTGGATGACCGCAATTCTGAAACAAAATGAAGAAAGGAGAACGCAAGATGAAGAAATTCGGCAGTATTTTATTGTTCCTAGCGGCTTTTTTAATGTGCATCCCGGCAGGCGGAAGCGCCATGACCCCCGAGGAATTTTCCAAGATGTACGAGAGCATGGAAAAGATCGACATCGGCGGTGCAGTGCGGACGCAGTACAATTACAAGGACTGGAGTGACCCCCAGGATGACAAAATCGGCGATTTCGGCTTTGATACGTTTCGCTTCAACCTGGACGGGGAAATCGGCGACATGATCCTGTCGGCCGAGTACCGGTTTTATCCTGAATATGATTTTGACTGCCCTCACCATGGATGGGTCGGCTATAACTTCAACGAAAACTGGCAGGGCCAGGTAGGAATTCACCAGGTGCCTTTCGGCATTCAGCCCTATGCCTCCCATAACTTCTGGTTCTCCGGCGCCTATTATCTGGGTCTGGAAGACGATTACGACATGGGCATCAAGGCGCTCTACAACAACGGCCCCTGGGATCTCGCGTTTGCTTTTTACAAGAATGGAGAACTAGGAGCCCCCGGAGATCCAGACCGTTATTCCATAGATCTGCTGACAAACGATGATTACAACAGCAATAATGAAGAAACCAACCAGGGCAATGTCCGCGCGGCCTATACGTTTACGCACAGCGACACCTGCAGCACGGAACTCGGCGTATCCGCCCAATACAGCCAGATTTATAACTCGCAGACCAAGGATGAGGGCGATCATTACGCGGGCGCTGTCCACATGGTAGGCAATTACGGCAACTGGAACATTCAGCTGGAAGCCATCCAGTACGAATACGATCCGGAAAACCAGGAAGGGGTAAACGATGAGCTCATGTATGTAGGCGGCTACAGCTCCACCTGGGCCATCCCCTCAGAAGCCTTTGTGGGAACCGCCAATATCGCCTACAGCCTTCCGGTGGATATCGGTCCCATCAGCAGCCTTACATTCTATTCGGACAACACCGCCATTGAACCGGATGAGAACGACTGGGATACCGTATGGCAGAATGTGGTCGGCTGCCTGATAGCGGCAGGTCCGGTCTACACTTATGTGGATGTCATCTCCGGGGAAAACATGCCCTTCATGGGCGGGTCCATGGTCGATGACATTGACGGCTGGATGTCTTCAGAAGACCGCAACACCCGCTTAAACATCAACATCGGCTACTATTTCTAGTTCCCGAATAACCCTTGCCCACAGCAAGCGTCCGGTGCGCACAAAAGCGCCGGGCGCTTTTTTTATTGCCGTGCCCGCCCCAGAGCTTCAATAAGCAGATAGGCCAGGTTCGCATTAACCGCCTGCCAATGCGCGGGGCTCTTCCAGCTTTGTTCCTTCGGATCCGGGCCGGCGCAAAGATCCGGCAGATCCGTTTTTCTTATGCAGCCCCTCAATGCCGGCCGCAGCCGCAGCCGCATGAGGCGCCCTCTGCAAGGGCTTTTACAAGCTGGCGCTGACTCGCATCAGAAACAGCTGTAATTTCGACATTAAGATAAAATTCAGAGGCATCTGAAGGCAGCGCATCCATTAGCGGCAGCAGGTGCCCGAACGTCTCCTCCAGTCGGGTACGCTGCAGGCGGTACTGTAGTTTCTCCCCAACGGTTTTGCCCTCGAGATGGTATTCAAAATCCGTCAGTCCGTCCACACCCAGGCCGAAAATAAATTCCACCGGCTGCGGGGTGCTGACGAGATCCGCCGCATTTTCTGCGCTGCCGGCGGTATAGACAAGCGCTGTTTTTTTCAGGGGGGCCACGCCGGCCTTCTTTTTTGTTGTCTCCATTTTTTCCTCGCTTCGGTTTGGATTTGCTTCTTCCTGCATTTGATACAATAATATAGAAGGGAATTTCCCCGATGCAAGAGCGGGAAAGCAAACAGAGAAATCGCCACAGATACCTGGAGGCCCGGCATGAAAAAATACGAATGCCCGTGCGGATACATCTATGATCCGGAAGAAGGGGACCCGGAGAGCAGCATTGACGCTGCAACCCCGTTTGAAGATCTCCCGGAGCACTGGGTATGCCCCAAGTGCGCTGCAGAAAAGGAATACTTTGAGCCCCTTGATTAAGGATTAAATACCGGCTTTTCCCGCAGGCAGATCCGTCAGTCCGGCCGGCCGGTGTTTACAAGCTCCTGCAGGGAGCTTTCGCCAAGTTCGCTGGCCTCAGCAGACCTGACCGAAAAGAGAAGCTGCTGTAATACAGGATATCGGCTCACATCGCTTATTTGCCAGTTTTCTTCCGCACTGCTGTAGCGCACGGCCCGGCAGACATCGAGCACGCTTATGAGGGCCGGCGACTGTGCCGGCTGATAACAGGGCTCTTCGGCAAAGACCTCGTGCACAAGGCCTTCCTCATGCAATCTGCGGATAATTTCGCGCACCAGCTGTACGGGAAAAGAGAGGGAGCCGGAAAGGGCGCCGATTGTCATGGGCGCCCCGCCTTGCTGGAACTGCTCAACGATTCTTGCCATTACAAAAACCGCCATTTCCTCGCGCTGCTCCTGGCTGACGGCATTGGATTTTAGCTCCTGCTGGTAGCTGCGGAAATTCTGTATGGAATAGGACAACTGGGCGCCGATTAACACGATGATCCAGGAGATATAGAGCCAGACGATAAAAATCGGCAGCACCGCAAAGGTTCCGTATATGGTGTTGTATCTGGCGACCCCGATATTGAAATCCGTATACAGCTTAAAGGCAACCTCCCACAGGCTTCCGCAGACAACGCCGGCAATAAGCGCAGGAAAGAAGCGGACCCGGGTATTGGGCATTAAAACATATATTGCGGTAAAGGCCAGCCACAGGCCGGCATGCGGGAGAATGGTATGAAACAATACAAAAAACTGTTCAAATACTTCATACCTGGAGAGGCTCCGGACTATCGTGTGCGAAGATAAAGAGGCCAGCGCAGCCGTTGAGAGCACAATGAGAAGCGGACCAAATATCAGGACGCTGATATAATCTGAAATTTTGCGGGCAATCCGCCGTCCCCGGTTAACGCCCCACAGCTCATTGAAGGTACGCTCCACACTGGAGAGCATCATCAGCACGGCAATGATTAAAATACCGGTGCCCACCGCCCCCAGGGCCTTGAAGTCCGTATTGGAAATATACTCGATTATGCGATTGGAAATCTCCTCCTGCTCAGCAGTCAGATAATTCACCAGCAGATGCTCGATGTGGCTGTGAACGCCCAGGCCTTTCATCATTGAAAAAGCAATGGCCAGAAGCGGTACAATAGCCAGAAGCGTGCTGTAGGAAAGCGCAGAGGCCCGCAGCAGGATCACCTGGTTGCGCAGGCCGTTTCCGGTTACCACAAGCACCCGCAGTGCCTGATAAAAAAAAAGCCGGATGCGTCCGGACTCCTCAGGATCATGCCAGAGATCTGTGCGGAGGAAGGCAATAAACCGCTGCAGCCGCTCTGCCAGTCTATCTCTGAATGCACGCATGCCTGCTGCTCTGCTCATTTCCTCCCCCTTTTTCCGCCGCCTGCATTACCAGTTGCGGACACTTTTACAACAGCCGGTCAAAAAAATCATTGCCTTTGTCATCTACAATAATAAAGGCCGGGAAATCCTTGACGCTTATACGAAAAACCGCCTCCATCCCCAACTCAGAATACTCCAGCACCTCCATGTCCGTAATGCATTCCTTGCCCAACCGGGCAGCAGGCCCTCCTATGGAGCCCAGGTAGAAGCCGCCGTTTGCCTTGCAGGCCTCTGTCACCTGGCGGGTACGGTTGCCCTTGGCAAGGGTTACAAGGGAGCCGCCATATTTCTGGAATTCAGCCACATAAGGATCCATCCGGGCCGCGGTTGTCGGACCGAAAGAACCTGATGCATAACCTTCCGGGGTTTTCGCGGGCCCTGCATAGTAGATGATATGGTCCTTGACATACCAGGGCAGATCACCTTGCTGCCGCAACCTTTCATAGATCCGGGCATGGGCGATATCTCTTGCCACAACGATTTTTCCGGAAAGCCTCAGCCTGGTGGCCACCGGATACCTGGAAAGCTCGCTGCGAATATTTTCCATTGGCTGATTGAGATCAATATCCACGGCTTCGGATGCGATGCTGCCGGGATCCGGCAAAAAGCGGGCCGGATCGCGGTCCAGGTTTTCCAGAAAAATGCCCTCCCGGTTGATTTTCGCTTTGATATTTCTGTCCGCGCTGCAGCTCACACCGATTCCTACCGGGCAGGAAGCCCCGTGGCGCGGCATTCGAACAACACGCACATCCAGACAGAAATGCCTGCCCCCGAACTGAGCACCGATACCAAGCTGCCGGGAAATGTCAAGCAGGCGTTGCTCAATTTCCGGGTCCCGGAATGCGTAGCAGCCCTGTCCGCCCTTGTGCGGCAGCCCATCCAGATATCCCGCTGAAGCCATTTTCACTGCTTTTAGATTGGCCTCCGCAGAGGTGCCTCCAACCACCACTGCCAGATGATAGGGAGGGCAGGCGGCAGTGCCCAAATACTTCATCTTTTCCTTAAGCGATGCCTCCAGGGATTCGGGGTTCAATATGGCCTTGGTTTCCTGGAAAAGAAATGTCTTGTTGGCAGAGCCGCCGCCCTTGGCAATAAAAAGAAACTCATAGGCGTCGCCCTGGGTGGCATACAGCTCCAGCTGGGCCGGCAGGTTGCAGCCCGTGTTTTTCTCTTCGTACATGCTCAATGGCTCAAGCTGGGAATAGCGCAGGTTGTTTTTCGTGTAGGCGTTAAACACGCCCCTGGAAAGCGCTTCTTCATCCGAAAAATCCGTCCACACCTGCTGTCCCTTCTTGCCGATAACCACCGCGGTGCCGGTGTCCTGGCACATGGGAAATACAAAGTCCGCCGATATCACCGCGTTCTTTAACAATTCATAGGCGACGTAGCGATCGTTCTCCGAGCTTTCCGGATCACCGAAAATCGCAGCCAGCTGCTGCAAATGGGCAGTCCGGTACAGATGGGCCACATCCGTAAAGGCCTGCTCGGACAATGCGGCCAATCCTGCCGGGGCTATACGCAGGATATCGCGGCCGGCAAAGCTATCGAGGCTTACATGCTCCGTGCTTATACAGCGATATTCGGTATCATCGCGGCCCGGGGAAAACATGGGCTGGTATTGAAATTCCACCATATCGAACTCCTTTGTCAGTTTTGCGTTAGAACATCTACTCATCTGTCCAATGCACGGGCATGGGTCTTTAACGCACACAAGCCGCCGCAAAATGTATTCCCGCTCAGCTCAGTCGTCCATATCCCGCAGCGCCACGGGTCTGGCAAGGATTTCCGACCATATCACCGCGCTTCGCAGCTGCCTGCGCGAGACCGCCCCCTCTTTCTTCGCGGAAGCCGGCAGGGAAAAAAACCGGGGGCTCTCCGCGCCGGGGCTTATCTCGCTGCCTCTCGGACGGGAGGCATCTTTTCCCGAAACCTGTTGATGCCAGCTCCGCCAGGGCCGGGAAAAACTTTTTCCCGTGTCGGCCCCCGCTTCGACAGAGCCTTTTTCCGGTTCTTTTCCGGCCTTTTCGCTCTCTGTCAGTCTTTGCCGGAGGCCACCGCGCCCCACTGTGTCCGGCCCCTGTATCTCAGGCTCCTGGAGCTCCGGCTCCTGGAGCTCCGGCACATGCTTTTCCGGCTTGTGACCGGAGGCGCCCGGTTCGCCCTCCATCTGCTGCCAGAATTCCTCCATAAAGTTTCCCAGGCCCCTTTTCCATCCGGCGGATGCGGGCTTCTCCGCCCCTTTTTTTCCTTTGCCGGCCATCTGCTGCAGAATCCGGGAAAAAATTACGATGCCCACAATAATAAAAAGAAAAAAAATCTCAAAGTCCATGGCCCGCTCCTTTTGTTTTGCAGCAGCGATTATTCTTCAGCTTCCGGGCTCTCCTGCGACTCCCCGCTGCCTTCGGTTTTGCCGATGGTATCGCGCATCTGGGTGTCCGCCTCAATATTTTTCATCCGGTAGTAGTCCATAACGCCAAGGTTTCCGCTCTTAAAGGCCTCTGCCATGGCAAGAGGCACCTCTGCTTCTGCTTCCACCACCTTGGCCCGCATTTCCTGCACGCGCGCCTTCATCTCCTGCTCTGCTGCATACGCCATGGCCCGGCGCTCCTCAGCCTTGGCCTGAGCGATCTTCTTGTCCGCCTCGGCCCGGTCGGTCTCAAGCTCAGCGCCTATGTTTTTGCCCACATCCACGTCCGCAATATCAATGGAGAGTATCTCATAGGCGGTTCCCGCATCCAGGCCTTTCTCCAGAACCCTGCGGGAAATGCTGTCCGGATTTTCAAGAACGTTCTTGTGACTGTCCGAGGAGCCAATGGTGGTGACGATCCCCTCGCCCACCCGGGCCAGTATTGTCTCCTCCCCGGCACCGCCGACCAGCCTGTCAATATTGGCCCGGACCGTTACCCGGGATGTGGCCCGCAGCTGAATGCCGTCTTTTGCCATAGCGGCAACCATCGGGGTTTCAATGACTTTGGGATTGACGCTCATCTGCACTGCTTCCAGCACATTTCTGCCTGCCAGATCAATGGCTGCCGCCCGGTTGAAAATCAGGTCAATATTTGCCTTGTCCGCTGCTATCAGGGCCTGCACCACCCGCATGACATCTCCTCCTGCCAGATAATGCGATTCCAGGTCGTTGGTCGATATATCCAGGCCCGCTTTCACAGCCATGATCTTGGCGTTTACAACAAGCCTGGGCGGAATTTTGCGAAACCGCATGAACACGATGTTGAAAAGCCCCACCGCAGCGCCCGAGACCAGCGCCTGAACCCACAGGGAAATCGCTGATCCGATAAAATAAAGAAAGATCAATACGGCAATAAAAAGCACAATAAACAGAATATAGGTCAGTTCCATCGCATTCTCCTACGTTGTTTGCCTTGGAATTACTCCTGCTCTTGTTTTTCCCTTACCACCACGCGGTTTCCTTCCACTGAGATCACAAGCACGGCCTTATCTTTTTCTATAAACTCGCCCCGGCTTACCACGTCCACGCGGCGGCCTCCAATCAGTGCGGTGCCGGAAGGCCGCAGGTTGTTGAGGGCCCTGCCGCTTTGGCCCATATAGCCCGCCAGTTTTCCGGACTGAGAGCTTACCCCCTCGGTCTTTTTCAAAGATTTTCTGAGGGTAACCGGAGAGTAAGCCAAAAGCTTCAAGCCGGCAATCAACACAACCGGCAGGATGACGATGTCAGCAGCCACAAAAGCCATACCAGTTGTTACGGATACACCGGTAAAAACGGTATACAGCGAATAGCCTAACAAACCAAAAGCTGCAAGCGTCAACACTCCGCCCGAGGGAAGCACCACCTCCGCCAGAAGCACTGCTATACCGGCCGCCTGCAGAATCAGGGGAAAGGTCAGTGATGTCGTCATCAGGGAACCTTTCTTGCCACAATCACCCGATTGCCGATAATTTCGGTAACCGCTACCGTAGCTCCGCTTTCAATGAATTCGCCCTCTGTGACCACATCAAACACATCCGTTCCGATTTTTACCTTTCCGGAAGGCCGCAGGGGAGTTATGGCCTCGCCCTGATCCCCCGCATGCACACGGCCCGTCTGGCTGGAATCAAACTGGGCCTCCCTGAGGCTGGCGCTTAGATAGGGGCCGCCCGAAGCGGTGGAAAACCTCGGCAGCACATAGCGGATAAAGAAAAGACCCACTACCAAGGCCACAAGATAAGAGCCCAGCACCTTGATGACATTATTGAGAAAAATTTCCGTCTCCCACGGTACGGATGGATCAGGGACCACAAAATCCTGAAAGGCAAGAACCAGCCCCGCCGCCATGCACATGATTCCGGCAAAGCCTGCAATGCCAAAGCCCGGCAGAACAAAAACCTCAATTGCCATCAACACAAGGCCCAAAACGATAATGAGCAGCTCCGTATAATTGGCAAGCCCCACCATGTATTGGTTGAAAAAAACCGCAGCCAGGCAGAGAACCCCCACCAGACCGGGAACCCCGAAGCCCGGCGCCTTCATCTCCATGTAAAGGGCGGCCAGTCCGACCATCATAAGAATCGGGGAAATGCCGGCGATCCACCGCACCAGGCTCTCAGACCAGCTCTGCTCGATGCGTTTGCGGCTCGCAGCAGTGATCCCCATTTCGGCAAGCATCTCCCCAATGCCCGCCGCCGTCATTGAGGAGAAGCCCAGCTCCCGGGCTTCGGCGGCGGACATGGTGAGCAGTTCGCCCGCCTCCACCACGGTTTTTTTATCCTCCGCCTGCTGCTTCTGCGTCGCCGGAAGCTCATCAAAGGCCTGCTTGTCCATATACTGCTTTTCCCCGTCAATACGGACGGAATATACAATTTTCTCTGGTGTAACCATGGCCTCTGCCAAAGATTCAGGATAACCGTTGCGCCTGGCCAGTGCACGGAATTTGGCCCGTATCGGGGATTGAAACTTCTCCCCCATCATCTTTGCTCCCTCCCGTGAATAGGTAATGGGCGCACAGTCTCCGATAGTTGTGGCCGGCAGCATGACAAGCTCTCCGCAGGACAAGGCAATCAGGGCTCCCGCGGATATGGCCTTTTTTTTAACCAAGGCAATGGAACGCTCAGGCGGTACTGTGAGAATGGTATCCACGATTTCAAGGGCGGCATCCACCCGGCCGCCAAAGGTGTTTATAGAAAAAATCAGCAGGCTGTCAGGCTTTTGGAGGGCCTCATTGCAAGCCCGCCCGATAAAAGCCGCCATGCCGGAATCCACCTGGCCGGAAACCGGAATGACGAAAACTTCCCTCCGGTCCGGCCCATCCTGCCTCCCATGAAGCGCAGTTGCCGAAAGCAGGACGGAGAGTAGCAAAAAAAACCACATTCTCCCGGGAATAGGCCCTCTGCGGAGGTCCTGCATCAGGGTCGCGCCTCCTCATTAGCATGGACGGAAAAAATATCGGGAATCCGGATAATTAACCTAAACTGAAAACCCCGGAGGATTTCCAATTTTTAAAGTTAAAAAAACGGCCAGGCATCCTTAAAATAATATAAAAACAAAAGTGTTAAAAATTTGAAGCACTCTATTTAAGTTAAAATAGTATTGCACACACAATCCTGTCAAGCTGAAACCCTTTGCGTCTCCTGCCGGAAAATCGCCTCTGGCCCGGCGGACGGCGGCGATTTCCAATGGAAAATATGTTTGCACCAGGGCCGGGAAGTGTTACACTATTAACAATGTTTCAAAGTCAAACTTTCCGAAAATCCTCCTCAGCAGTTTGGAAAAGCGCGACAATGCAAATTAGCTACTGGCCGGATGAATACATTGAAAAACGACGCACTGTGAAGCAGGCCCTTAACACGCTGCGGGCCGGGCAACGCGTTTTTATAGGCTCCTCCTGCGGTGAGCCCCAGCACCTGGTGCAAACGCTTGTAAATGACGCGGAACGGTTCTCCGATCTGGAGATCGTCCGTCTGATGAGCATTGAAAACTCACCTATTACCCGTCTGGCCCTTGACAGCAAAAACACCAATTTCAGTATCCGAAATATCTACCAGGGATCTGCCACGGCCAAGCACCTGGCTCCCAACCGGCCGTTTATCACCCCGATGAATATCTCCACCGTTCCAGGTCTTTTTGCAAAACGGCATTTGCCGATCAATGCGGCATTGATTCAGACCTCGCCGCCTGATGACTTCGGCTGGATGAGCATGGGCATATCCGTGGACGTAGGCATTGCCGCAGCTCAGGCAGCTGATGTTGTAATCGCCCAGGTTAATTCGGAAATGCCCCGGGTGCTGGGCCACAGTTTTATACATGTCAATGAAGTGGATTTGATTGTGGAAAAGGATGAGGAGTTGCTCTCCCTGGACCAGCTCCCCGAGTTTGCAACCGCCCATACCATTGCCCGTCTGGTGGCCAATCTTATCGAGGACGGCTCCACTTTTCAACTGGGGCTCGGCGCCACGCCGAAAGCGATTCTTCTGGCCCTCTCCGATAAAAACGATCTGGGCGTTCACACCCAGTTTATTATCGACGGCATCATGGATCTTGTATCCATGGGTGTGATTACCAACCACTACAAGGGCATCAATGAAGGCAAGCTGGTTGCAAGCAACGCCGTAGGCTCCAAAAACCTCTATGAGTTTGTCCACGACAATCCGGCCATTGAATTCTATCCTTCGGATTATGTAAACAACCCCGGCGTCATAGGTCAGCACAACAAAATGGTTTCCATAAACATGGTCCGGGAAATGGATCTTACCGGCCAGACGGCGGTCGATGCGCTGCCTCACAACTATTTTGCTGGTGTCTCCAGCATGCTGGATTTCGTAAGAGGCAGCGATGCCTGTCCGGAGGGCAAATCCATTATACTGATTCCATCGACCTCCATGGACGGAAAAAACAGCCGGATTCTACCCTGCCTGGAAAGCGGAGCAGTGGTCGTGCCCCGTGCGGACGTCTCCTATGTCGTCAGTGAGTACGGCGCGGTAAACCTTTTCGGCAAAAACCTGCAGGAGCGCGCCACGGCCATGATCAGCCTGGCGCATCCGGACTTCAGGGATGAACTGTTTGAAAAGGCCAAGGAACTCGGCCTGATGAAGCCTGAGCGCAAGCTCAGCGAATCCCTGCGCAGCGTCTACCCTGTGGGACTGGAAGAAGTGCGCCGATACGGTGAGTATTCGGTAAAATTCCGGCCGGCCAAGCCGGTGGATATCCGCCGCATCCAGGAGCACTTCTACAACCTGGACCGAAACGATGTGGTGGCCCGCTTTTTTTACGAAAAGACCGCTTTTCTGCGTGATGACGTAGAAGCCATGATTGAATCCGATTATATCAAGAACCTCACCATCCTTGCCATAACCGGCGAATTCGGTTTCGGCACCGTCATCGGGCTGGGGGCCTATATGCTGGAGTCCCCAAAAAACATGGCAGAGATTGCTTTCTCCGTATCTCGCGCCTGGCAGGGGTACGGCATTTCCACGGTGATTATCCACAAACTTGCTGAGGCGGCTAAAAACAACGGCATCGAAGGCCTGGTCGCCTATACTGCACCGGAGAATCGCCCCATGGTAAAACTCTTCCACAAACTCCCCTACAAGGTACAATCCTCTCATAGTGAGGGTATGCTTGTTCTGACCTGCCGTTTCGATGAACCCAAGAACTAAGATTTAAACCCGCCGAACCAAATCAAAAATGAAAATCCCGGAGGGTTTGAAATTTTTAAAGCTAAAAATGGCTTAAATACCTTAAAATAATACAAAAGCAAAAGGTTTAAAAAGCGGCCATAATACCGGAGCACTTGCCAGTTGCATCCATTCTGTGTTATTAGAGATGCTGCATAATAAACCGGTAAAGGACAATATAGCGCGCCGGATCAGGAAGAAGCGTCGATTCCGTTTGCCCAGCTTCTCAAAACCCACTCGAGATATGGATTCATGCAATGATCAAGGCAAGAGTTCCCGCACAAAATAACGAATCCGCCAATATACAATCCTATGACGCGCTCTGCCGGGAATTCAGGTGGGAGTTTACGGAAAAAGGGTTTTCCTGGTACGGAAGCGACCGCATGAACATCATAACCGAGTCAATCGACTGCTGGGCAGAAGACCCGCAGCGAGCCGATCATCCGGCAATGATTTTCCAGCAGCAGGGTGTTGTGAAAACCTTCTCCTACCGGCGGTTAAAAGAAAAGTCCTCTCAGTGGGCGGGGCTTCTCTCCGAATTTGGATTTAGCTGCGGAGACCGCCTGGTCACCCTGCTTCCGCCTTCGCCGGATATTTATTTTGCCATGGCCGGCTGTGCCCGAATGGGCGTGATTTTCTGTCCGGTATTTGCCACTGCCGGCTTCTATGAACTGGAAATCCGGCTGGAATCAACAGCCCCTAAAGGGGTGCTGACCCATCCGGATCTGATTGAAAAACTCTCTTTTGATTTTGCGGCCCAGGTGGACTATATATTCCTCAACCAGTCTGAAGGCCCCGGCCTTTTTTCCAATGAAACGCCCATCTCCGCCCGGCTGGAAAAAATGCCCGCCGATTTTCCCGCCAAGCAGCTTCCGGGCAGCACTCCGCTGTATATGATCTTCACCTCCGGCTCCACCCGGCCGCCCAGGGGCGTTGTCCATACACACAGGGACATGACGGGAATCCTGGCCACTGCACGCTGGGTTCTGGATGTCAAGCCGGATACCGTGCTCTGGACGGATGCCGACCCGGCCTGGGTCACCGGCATGGTATACAGCGGTTTTGCCCCCTGGCTCTGCGGCATTACATCCGTAATCCAGGGCGATCCCTTTACCGCCTCCAACTGGTACTGTACCCTGGAAAATCACAAGGTCTCTGTCTGCTATACCACACCCCGCACGATCCGGGAGTTGATGCACGCGGGCAATGAGCTGCCTTCGCGCTACGATTTAAGCCATCTCAGCCACATTGCCACTGTGGGAGCTCCCCTGGTGCCGGAACTTTTTTACTGGACCGCCCGGCACCTGGGCTGTTACCCCCATGATACCTGGTGGATGACCGAGACCGGCATTATCTGTATCGCCAATCTGCCATGCATTGATATCAAACCCGGCTCCATCGGCAAGTCCCTTCCCGGAATCCAGGCGGCCATCCTGGATGAAGCAGGCGAGGAGCTGCCCCCGCTGTCCATCGGGGAGCTGGCTATTAAAGCGCCGTGGCCGGGGATAATGGAAGATCTGTGGAAAGACTCCTTCCGGTTTCAAAAATACTTCAGAAACGATCAGTGGTTTGCCACCGGGGACATTGCCTTATACGACGAGGAAGGCTATTTTTACCACCAGGGAAGAAACGACGACCTTCTGAAGGTGTGCGGGGAAAGCCTGATCGGCCCGTTTGAAATCGAGCAGGTGCTTGCCATGCATCCGGCAGTTGACGAAGCCGCAGTGATCTCCAAAGGCATGGCAAGTGCCCGGGCAGAAGAGTCCTATCTGAAAGCCTTTGTGAGCCTTAAAAAAGGCTGTATTTCTTCCAGCCGCCTGCGCTATGAAATAAAAGCCTTTCTCAGGGCCAACCTGAGCCAGGACATCGTCATCCATGAAGTGCTGTTTCTGGATGCCCTGCCCAAGACCCGCAGCGGCAAACTCCTGCGGCGTGTGCTGCGGGCCTGGGAACTGGGCCTGCCGGGAGGCGATGTGATAAACATGCAGGACTGACGGGCCGCCGCACACTTCAGCTACAGCGTAAAACGAAGCCTTGCGGCCACACCGTATTGGCGGTATTCCCGCCATAATCCGTCCGGATCGGCAAAAAGGGCCGCCAAATGGATACGGGGACAGACTCATCTCTGCCCCCGCAAATGCTTACTGTTTTGAAGGCAAAAGTGCTTTAAGCGGTACAGACAGGATGTGGGAGCGGCCTTTTCCCCTGAAAAATCCGTTTTCCAGGACACATATCAGCAGCTTGTCCCGGTACACAGCCACGTCCTGTATCGGCCCGCTGAAACGCTCCTGCAGTCGGGAGAGCCGGCATGATCCGTCCGGGCACTCCAGAATGCCCACCGTGCCCTTGCGGGGCCCTCCTCCGAGCATGCCGGAGAGGCCGGGTTGATTGAGAGCGCAGGCAGCATAATACCGGCCCTTGTAAGAAAAAAGGGCTGGCTGGCTCCATACCTGCATCTCGGCCGGAGCCGCATCTTCATTGTCAGGATCCGCAACCAGCAGAGAGTTTAAAGAGGCTGCAAAGTTCTCCGAGGACTGCCACACCCTTTCCCCTGATTCATACAGAACCAGGCGGCCGCCTGAATTGAAAAACCCTTTCTCCCTGCTGCCGTCCCTGTCCAGATCTGCGTGAAAAGCGCCGAACAGGCTGTAGCCATAGGGGACCGCCAAAGTTTTTTCCTTTTTTACAGCGCCGTTGTCCAGCCGCAGCTTGTGGAGCACAGGCAGAAGAAGATCCGAGCGGCTGAAGCGCTGCCCCAGAAGCTGCGTACTGCCGCCGGGCTGCCTCATAAAAGCCAGGACATAGGCAAGATCTTCTGCAACAATACGGAAGCCGGAGCCTGTCAGCCGCAAAATCCTGGAGCGCATACCCTTATCCGGTACATAGATACTCAGCGCCACAAGGCCGGAGTCGGATGCCGTCAGAGCGGCTACCCTGCCAAAGCCCTCGTAGCTGTACTTAAAACTCTCGTCTCCGTCAACAGAGCGGGCCTCCACCGTCTTGCCGCTGAGACTGATAAGATAGGGCTGCCTGTTTTCCGCATCCTCTACCACACGGAAATTATGCACAAGCCGGTCCAGGCTGGCGAAAACACGGGGGCTTGAGATTTGAATTTCCGATGTCATTCCAGGTACGAGAACGGATGCATCCCCTGAGCCCGGGCGCCTGTCAGGCTGCCGGGCTTTTTCCGCCTGGCGCGCACTTTTCGCTGTTCTGTCTTCATCTGCCTGCCGGGACTGCCCGTAATCCGGATATACTGCCTGGATTTCGCCGCCGCTCCAGAGGGTCAGCATATCCCCGGCAGCTTCAAAAACAACGGCATTGGCAGAGGCCGCCTCCGGCCTCAGGCCCTGCATTTGTTCTCCGGTCTTATATCCCTGCCAGTCCAGATGGCGAAGACGGGCCCGAAGGACCGTGTAGAGAGAACCGGCCGCACCGATGCTGTCCATGAACAGGGCTGGAACATCGCGGAAGCGCACAGCCTCCATGCCCGGTTTTACGCTGCACTTTTTCCGTAGGCACTTTACGGAAAGCACGCTAAAGCCGGGCTCTGTCCGCTTGACCCGGCATACGGCCACAGGTTCGGAAAAGGCGCCCAGCGTCTGCCCGCTGTCAGGATCCACCACCTCGCGCTCCCGGGAATAAACGGTAAACAGATCACCCTTGGCAACGCCTTCCCTGCTGCCCTTTCCCAAAAGAAGGGTTTGCCTGGGGCCATCGATCAGCGGCGCCTTTATCACAGAAAGCTCTTTTTGTACCGCATCCAGTGAAAAATTTTTTCCCGCTGCCGGCAGGCCTGTCAGCAGAAGAATAAGAGCTGCCGTTAAAATCTTTTTCAGAAAAAATGCCTGTATACGCAAAACTCTCTCCTGTTTGAAACTGCCCCGTGCCCGTCCTGCATCTCTGCCGGCCGGCGGAGTGCGGATTCGCAAAACAGGCGGGCAAAAGGAGCCAAGCCCCTGCCCGCCTACTCGATAAAGCCTTAAAACACGAACTTCAAGCCCGCGCTTAGCAGAAACACATCATCATCGTCCCGGAAAATTTCCTCGGCAAGATCGCCCGGGAAAAGATAAGCGCCCTCGAGCTTAAAGGAAAGGTTTTTATTCATTTTATAGGTATACCACAGATCCAGTTCGCAGCCCAGATCATCCTCGTTAAAGTAGGGATCATCCTCTGCTGTAAGCAGGTATCGTCCTGCCGCCCGCAGATTATTTTTTTCACCGAGCTGGAACTCGCCTTCAAGGGCAAGATTGATCAGGCCGTTGTCTTTAAGACCCGTCGGCATGGTGGATCCGAACATATCGTCCACGAACCGGTCACAGGATCCTGCCAGAGAATCCTTGAAAAAAATCTGACCCACCTTTACGTCAGCGTCGATGGACTGAAAAGCCTCCAGGTCGCCGTCCTGGCGATCATCGTCGCCGCTTACATACAGGGCGTTCGCTGAAACTCTCGAGCCATCCTCAATCCCGGCACCTACTGTCAGGTTGGCGAGATAGGCTGACACATCCTGATCGGCGGTATCGCCGGCATCTCCGCCCTGGTAAATCAGGTCCCAAGAGGCAAAGACCGGGCCTTCCAGGGCTCCTGTAAGTCCCAGCCAGAACTGGTCCGCATCCCTGTACACAAGTTTTTTGCTGCCGAAGTTTCTCGCATAGACGCCAAAGCCGCCAAGCCGGAGATCTGAAGCCGGCCGGAAATCCGCCTTTACAACAAAAAGATCAGCGTCATCTATAGGATCTTCAGGGTAATTAAGGTCCTCATCTTCCCATAGATCATCCTGCTCAATTCCGCGGAACCATCCCGTCATCCAGTTCACTTCCCCTTTTCCGTGCAGGGTGAGCCCCGGAGCAGTCTCCGTCCACAGCCAATGGTTGACACCTGTCTTTTGAAGCCCGGCCCGGCCGTAGATATTGTGGCTTACCCCGGGGATGACGGACTGGATGTAGGCAAACCGGTTTTCAAAATCCACACTGTCGCCCGAGTATCCCCACTGGTCGCCGAAGTTGTTGGCCCCGGTTTCAAAGCCGTACACCATTTTGGCCAGACCGTCCTCAGTGCCCACTTCTGTCCGCAGCCGGAATTTTCCGACTCCCATATTGGCGCTATCAGTCTCCACCCCTTCCGCTGCGCGACCCAACTGCCTTGCATTCGAGGTGCTGAAAAAGGCGGTCAGCGCCTTGCCGTGAAAATCCACAGTGACGGCGGCTGCTGAACCTGCGGACGCCGCCGTTAATACCAACGCCAATAAGATTGCTGTCAGTTTTTTTATTATTTTCCCCTTCCCTTTCATTGTACCTCCTTGCGTCTCGTTTTTTGCCCTTTCATTTTTCCTTCCCGGTATATGAATGCGCCTGACAACATGTACAGACGAAGCGAAATTTCCGGGAATACAGTACAACAAGGGCTGAAGCAGGATCTATAAACCCGGGCCCACCCGGGAGATTACCGGACTGCAAAGGATCCGGATCCGCAACGGCTACCCGGATCCGCAACGGCTACCCGGATCCGCGTTCCCGGAATTTTTAACGGAGTTGCTATAACGATTTTGTCTGCATCTTACAACTATTTTTTTTATAACCCGCTGTCGACGGAGAGCGCAGAAAAAAAATTCTTTTCTCACCTCCTTTTCCGGTCTTCGGCTGAAAGCGGGCTCCCTCTATTTTTGGATTTAAAATACATCCCGCTTGTGGCAAGATTGGCCGGGAATTTTGATAATACAATAATTCTGGCTCGCGATGGGCATATCTATGATCGTACACCTCTTCTGGCTCGCGGCCGGCTTTGGGCTGCTTTACTACGGCGCCCAATGGCTTGTTAAAGGCTCAGCAAACCTAGCCCGCAGCCTGGGCATCAGCGCCGTGGTGATCGGTTTGACGGTGGTGGCTTTCGGCACCTCTTCACCGGAACTTGTGGTCAGCGTCATCTCCTCAATCCAGGACAAAAGCATGATTGCCGTGGGCAATGTGGTGGGCAGCAACATCTGCAATATCGCCCTTGTCCTGGGGGCTTCCGCAACTCTCATGCCTATTGTCGCCAACCGTTCCGTGATCAGGCGCGATATCCCCCTGATGCTAGCCATATCCGTATACCTTTTGCTGCTTTCCCTGGATTCACATATAAGCCGGATTGAAGGGGCGTCACTGTTTGCCGGAATAATCCTTTATACGATTTTCAATTACTACATATCAGCCAAAGAAAAAAAGGCGGGCACCGCATTACCGGATCCAGCCGCGGCCACTGAAGAGATTGCGGTCATAGAGTCCAGGCTGCACCAGATCCTGCTGGTTACTGCAGGAATCGCAGGCGTTGTCATCGGCGCGGAGAAAATGATAGATGCAGCAGTGGCCATCATGAAAAATTTCGGCGTCAGCGAAAAATTCATCGGCCTCACCATTGTTGCCCTGGGTACCTCGCTTCCGGAGCTGGCAACTTCTGTTGTTGCCGCGGCGAAAAAACAAATGGATATCAGCATCGGCAATCTGGTGGGCAGCAACGTATTTAACATCCTCTCGGTTATCGGCGCAGCCGGCATTGTCCGTCCGATCCCGATTCCAGGCGGTTTCATTGAAAGCGGATTGATTATCGACTATGGCGCAATGATGGGGATCAGCTTTCTGCCATGGCTGATGATGCGAAAGGACTGCACTGTAAAGAGAGGGGGAGGCCTTCTCCTGCTCTGCTGCTACGGCTGCTACATTGCCTACCTGGTGGCCCGGGGATGATCGCCTCCTGCTGCAGCCCGGCTGCAGCAGGAGGCGATCACTGATTAAAACAGGACGGATTTTAAGAGCTGCCGGTTTTGCGGGTTGCAACAGGCAGGAAAAATTGTCTAAAATTAATTAGAGCAGTATTTTTTTTCATCTTAACCCCCTGGCCAGCAGAGGCGAAGAATGAACATTAAACAGCTTACCCGGCACTATCACGTCGACGAGGACCTCACCGGAAGCGTACTGGCCGCCATAAAAAAAGCAAAAGGCGGTCTCTCCGGTCTTTGCGCAGATGATTTGATCCCGATTGACGGTTTTCATATCCGGGGCCGCAAATCCACGGTTGAGCATGCCGGACTGCTGGAGATCAAAGAACAGGACCGTATTCTGGATCTGGGCTCCGGCTCCGGGGGAACCGCCAGATATCTCACAAGCCGGTTTAACTGCCGTGTGCTGGGCATTGATCTCACACACTCCTACGCAAAGCTCGCCTCCAGGCTTGCGGGGCTTCTGCAGATGGCAGACAAAACCGAATTTATCTGCGGGAACGCCGCTGTTTTGCCCTTTGCCGCCGAAGGATTTGATATTGTATGGAGCGATCATGTGCAGATGAACATCCCGGACAAACGGGGATGGACGGAAGAGATCCGGCGTGTCTTAAAACCCGGCGGCAAAGTGGCGGTGCATGAGGTGTTTACCGGTCCCAGGGGCAACCCCTTCCTGCCGGGACCCTGGTCCAGCGATCCGGAAACCAGCTTCATGGTCAAGGCGGAAGAACTGAAGCAGATTTTCACTGAAACCGGATTCTCTATAATTGAATGGCAGGATGTAACAGAGATATCCAGCCAGTGGTTTCAGAAAATGCAGGCCAAAAGAAAAGCGGCTCCTGTCTCGCCCCTTGGCATTCACCTGCTTATGGGACCGAGGGCGGAGGAGAAGATGGCCAACATGGGAAAAAGTCTGGCCGAGGGCTACGCCCGGGTGATTATGGGCGTGCTGCAAAAATCCTGAAGCGCAACAACAACCTTCCTCCCGGCTATTGCGTGCCCACAAAAAAGGGGCGGAAGCTGCTCTCATCCCGTTCAAGCGCACCGTCCAGACTGTTCAGGAGCCGCTCCCTGTCCCGCGGGAGCTCCCCTGAGAGATTGATATAGTTGGTGTAGTGATCGCTTCGCAGGCTTGTCCCGATTTCCAGATTTTCCAGGATCAACCGGGTTTCCCGCAAAATTTCATGGGGGCCTGCCATAACAAAATCGCCCTT
Organism: Desulfosalsimonadaceae bacterium; assembly: GCA_046482325.1. Classification (GTDB taxonomy): domain Bacteria; phylum Desulfobacterota; class Desulfobacteria; order Desulfobacterales; family Desulfosalsimonadaceae; genus M55B175. Next base: position 136 of record JAWOFF010000039.1, on the reverse strand, counting down.
CTGCACCTTGCGCAGAAGCGGGGTGTTAACCTTGGGAACAAAAGTCCGCAGCCGCACATACTGCGGGGCGTTTGCATTTACGGCGGCAAACGCAATACATACCGATGCGTCGGGGCAGACGGCAGCCTTGGCGCCG
>JAWOFF010000035.1:0-5934 GCA_046482325.1 Desulfosalsimonadaceae bacterium | reverse complement strand
GGTAGAGCTTCCTCTGTAGCGTCCTGATATTTTCCGGGGTTTTTAGCATCTCTGCAATCCCTCTATCCTCCGCTCTTTGGTTGCATGAACAAAGCAGGGCTCCTTTCCTCGGGCCGGGTTATGTTGTCCCTGGCCCTCAAGCGGTACTATGAGCCCCTCCGACTCCCGCTACAGCCCGGCGCGATTTCGTTCCCTTATACGCGCCGGTTGATGCCCCTCAACATCACCATAACGGGTCTCCAGCACTGGGCTTGCATATCATCCGCAACATGCCGACCCTTCTACCCCGGAAGATTACACAGGCTGCTTCCGTTCTCCCGGCCTGTGACAGCGGCCTTCCCCTTGTGTCCACAGGGTCGGCATCTTCACTTGTTTAACGAGGCTACATCCAGGTTCACTTTCGTTACGGCCTGCTGCTTTGCCAATTGGAAACTTACGACCCTCTGTTACCAGAACGCCGCTTCCTTGAGCTACCGAGGTGTACGGACAACTCCTCGGGCGAGACTTTAACTCGCTTGATATCAAGCTGTTACTGCGTACGGACACAATATATAATTCGTGCAATTTTTTTCTGCTCTCAACTTTTTCCGCCATTGCCATGGCCTCACCCGAATTACTCCCCGACCCTATAGCAATTATCTGGACGTAGCGGCTCACGGGCGCCCCTCCCCTTGATTATTTGTCTTTGCTTCGATTGCAGTCTTTTAAAACAAAATCAAAAGCCCGGTGTGGGTGAGTTCCTGCAGCCCCTGATCAAAAACCATGTTTTCAAGATTCTCCATGGCCGGCTGCTGAGCTGCGGGGGCCGCCTGGGTCTGGCCAATCCCATCCCTGATCCGGTCATCTGCCTGCTGCGGGTCCTGCTGCAAATCCCAAAGCACAGGGTCGCAGGCCCGGGGGACGCCCATCTTTTTCGGGATTTTCAAATGACTGTGGTGTGCCAGGCCCAAAGTGTGCTACACTCAAAAGAACCAGGAAAACCCCGAAAGCGAATGGCTTCCCGGGGCCAGAACGCTGCAGGCGCCGATGATGGATTTTCTGACTTTTAAAAGTTTTATCAGCCCCGCTGCTCTGATCGTGCTTTATTACACGGGCGCCCTTATCCTGCCCGTTGCTTAATGGGCCTGGGCGCTGCGGCTGATTGACAGATCCGGTGCGGCGCAGAGCATCTATCAAAAGGGCAGACATGCCCTATGGCAAAACCTCAACCAAAAGCAGCGCACACGGGGGATTGTCCTCTTTGTCGGGCTCTTCCTGCTGATGGAGCTTTTCTGGCGCATGCTGTTTGAGTTTCTCCTTGCCTACATGCAGATCCACGAGGCGCTTGTATCAGCAGCCATTTAGCCCAAATGGCCCTATTGCTCAGGTCCCGCCGGATCCAAAAAGCTGGGGGACGCCCATTACATTATAAGTTTCTGCTGGGGCTGTCCCGGTGGTTATTTGGGGGATGCCTCGAGGTCTGTTTCGGGAGATCCATATGACCGAGAAATTTATAATTTAATGGGCGTCCCCGGGTGGGTGATGACCTAAACACAGCAAAGCAGAAAATTCCCATCATTCATACAAGAGAACCTGCACCTGGTTTACTCCCTTATCGGCTATCCCCTGCTCTGTTTCGGCCTGCTGGAGCTATGGCTGGGAGCCCTGTTGCTCTGGCCCCCGAAAAACGGCGGCAGGGTCGGCCGCTCCGCCGTGGCGGTTGCGTTTACCTCCGCCCTTTTCTGCCTGTCCACGGCACTGGCCTACATTCTGGCCTCATGGGAGGTCAGCAATATCGCATATGAACTGGCCTACCGCTCCACCTAGTCGGGCTGGTTCGTCACCGTGGCCTCCCTGAAGCTCGTCTTCTATATGGACAATCCGGAGAGCTGCTTTGCCAAATGGGCCGGGGCAATGCTCTGGCTTTTCTGGATCATCAGCTACGCCCTGGTGCTAACCACCGATGCATTCGGGGCGCACGCAACCGAGCTCATTCCCTGTGTTGCGGAGACCTCTGCACTGGAAATGCCCGCCCGGATGCTGGGGGGTGCCACTATTGTACTCGCCATGGGGAAATGTGCTGCCACGCTGTTTCGAGCCCGGGGGTTTAAGCGGCTCCAGATCTCCTTTTTCCTTGCCGGCCTGCTGCTTTTCGGCGCGACCGGTCTTCTGATTGCCGCGAGCTTTCAGTTGATGGGCATCACCTCCTTTGATCCGGCGCTCGCCTCCTTCGGAAGCGTGCCCTGGGTGTGCTGACCTTTTACGCCATCACCAAATACCGCCTCTTTGATATTAAAACAGCGATCATGCAGGCGGTCTTTATTGTCTCCGCCATTGCGGCGGCGGCGCTGGTGCAGCTCGGCTTGTACATGGCCGCCCGCATGGTGCTTGCCCCGGAATGGGCGCTGGTACTCTCCTTTATCGTGCTGGCGCTAGGCCTGATTATGGTGCCGCAGGTCTCGACGGGTACTGAAAAATTCCTCGATTTCGTATCTCCCCGGCACGGCAGCTACCACCGCCTGCTCACCGAAACCGCCCAGGCCATTATTTCCATACTGGATTTACAGGAGTTGATGTCGTATCTGGCCCGCTCGGTGAGCCAGTATCTGCAGGTGGAGCAGGTGGCGCTTCTGCTGCCCGATGATGGGGGAAGCCTGGCCCTTCATTACAGTATCGCACCCATTTCCGCAAAAGAAGAGATCCCGCCGGTCACGGTTCTGGGAAAACGCCTGGAAAAGGCCAAATCCGCCATGGAGCTCAATGCGGAAAAGCACCGTCTTCCCGCCGGAGAAGCACAACTCCTGGAACGCGAGATTCGCAGCCTCCGGATGCAGCTGGCGGTTCCGATCCTCTATCGCGACAACGTCAAGGGAATCCTGATCCTCGGAGAAAAAGCCGACGGCAGCGCCTTTGTCAAGCAGGACTATGAAACCCTGGAGGCCCTGGCGGGCCAGGCGGCCGTGGCGTTTGAAAATGCCCGCCTCTATCAACTGGCCATCCGGGACGGAATGACAGGGCTTTACCACCACAGCCATTTCCGGGATCGCCTGGCCGAAGAAATCAGCCGCAGCAGGCGTTACAACCTGGATCTTGCGCTGATTCTCATGGATATCGACCACTTCAAGCAGTTCAATGACCGATACGGGCATCTGGCGGGAGACCGGGTCATCCGGGAAGTGGCCAAAATGATCGCCGGACAGGCCCGGGAAAGTGATCTGGCAGCCCGCTACGACGGGGAGGAATTTGCCATTCTCCTTCCGGAGACAGGCCTTAAGGCAGGCTGCCGGTATGCGGAACGGCTGCGCCGGATCGTTGCCGGCCGCCCGCTTGCCGGGCACAGGGTCACCATCAGCCTCGGGGTCAGCACCTGGCGGGATAGCGACGGGTCCCCGGAAGCGCTCATCCAGAAGGCCGACCAGGCCCTTTATGAGGCCAAGCAGCAGGGCCGCAACCGCGTCATGAGCAGACAATAAAGCCCCTGGAAAACCCCTGGGGACGTCCATTAAATTATAACTTTCTGGGGCTGCTATTTCTAGACAAAGCCGCTGACGGCTGAGAAAGTTATAATTTAATGGACGTCCCCAGGCTATTGGCTAGGCGAAGAGGTCGACGGATTCGCTGGAATCGCCGGTTGTCTGCTCCCGGAGCTGTTCCGCCCGGGCTTCCGCCTTCATCTGCATGGCCTGTGCCGCCACCTGCCGATCCTGGGCCGAGGGTCGGGCAGGGGCAAGCGCCGCCTTGTAGATTTCTTCCGCCTTCTCAATGGTAGCCTCGGGATCGCCGGGGACCGGTGAAACATCGATCTGCACATCCCCGCCCACGGCGTAACGCTGTCCGTCAGGCCCTGCCCGTTGGTTTTTTCCCGGCCTCCCTGCTCCTTTGGGGACTTATCGGCAGGCCGGAAGGAAACCTTTAGGGCGGATGCAAAAAATTTCAGGACTCGTTTCCCAGGACCTTGATAAAGGCCTTGAATACATCCAGGTCAAACGCTCCCTGCATTTCCTCGCTCATGATCTTGAGCGTCTCAAAGGGGGTTTTGGCCGGCGCGTAGGGACGCTTGGAGGTGATGGCGTCATAGACGTCGCAGCAGGTAATAATCCGTACCGGAAGCGGGATCTCCTCACCCTCCATGCCGGTGGGATAGCCGGAGCCGTCAAACTTTTCGTGGTGGAATACGATACAGTTCAGGCTTGCCTGGGAAACAGACAGGTTGGTGCACATGCGCATCCCGTGAATGGGATGGCGCTTGATCTGCTCCCACTCCTCCTTGTCGAGCTTGCCCGGCTTGTTCAGGATATCCGGCGAGATATGGGTCTTGCCGATGTCATGGAGCAGCGCGCCGGTGCCCACGTCCACCAGGGTCTGCTCGTCCCAGGCACACCCCATGTAATGCATGAGCATCATGGTATAGGTAAATACATGCACGCTGTGGGTAAAACTCTGGTAGTCATGGCTGATGAACCTGCCTATATTCCGGACCGCCTCCGGTGTGGAGAGAAAATCCAGGCTTGAGCGCACCACGTGCTGGACGCTCTCCAGGGTGTTCTCGTCGAGAACCGGAAGCTTCTTTGTGAAGATATCTTCCACCTGCCGCGATGTGATGTCGAGAAAAACCCGGGAGCGCACATCCGGCGGGACATCCGCATCACCCAGGATATATTCCAGATTGTCAAACACGTAGGATTCGTAGGCGGCCTGCTGGTGATACGGGATATAGACGGTGTCCATGCCGTTTTCCACCAGGCGCTTTTTCAACTCCTCGGAGAAATACTGCCGCTCCCGGGTATAGAGCACGAAGCGGCTGCCGCGCTTTAAATACACCTGGAAATCCGTCAGCGCATGCGGGTTTAAGGTATCCGGGGATACCGGAAAATAATTGGCGTCTACGGAATTGATCGAAGTTTGGCTATGCTGCATTTTTTTTCTGGATTCCGGTTGCTTGGGATTCTCCGTTCGCTCGTTTCCTGTGATCCGGTGTGATCCGGTGTGATCCGGTTCGCGGCTACCGGGCCCCCGATCCCCCCGGGAGAAAAATCCTTCCAACAACTCTTCTCGGACGGGAGGGCTCCAAAGTTTAGGTGGCAACCCCTGCCGGTCCGCTATCAGGCGCTGTCATCCAGCACGCTTCGCACGGTTTTTGCTAGTTCGGATTTCACAATCGGCTTGTACGCTACCGCCCGGATGCCCGTGCCCCTGGCCCGCTCTTCAACAGTTTTTCGGCTGTAGCCGCTGCAGAGTATCACCGGCAGCTCCGGCCGGATCTCCATCACTGCCGCCGCCAGGGCCTCGGCGCTATCCGTCCGGATAACAACTGTATATCCCAGCCCTTCCAGCATCTGGCCGGCCATCTTTGCAATGGGCGCTTCATCCTCCACCAGAAGGATGCGCTCACTGCCCCCCGGCAGGCTGTCCGGGACGTATGGACCGGCTTCCGCCTTCCATGGCCTGCACGGCATTTGTACAAAGATTCATCAGCACCTGATGCACCTTGGTGGAATCACCCATGATCAGCGAAGTACTGTCAATCTGCTGTTTGAGCTCAATCGTGGCCGGAGTGGAAGCGCGCAGAAGCTTTAGCGCCTCCTTGGCGACAAGATCGACCCGAAGGGGGCAGGATTCCTCCTCCGACTGGCGGGCAAAGGTTAGAATCTGTTTGACCAGGTCTTTTGCCCGGCCGCTCGCGGTATAGACCTGCTGCAGGCAATCCCGGAGGCCCGGATCGTTTTCGGCCACCTCGAGCGCCAGCTTCGTATACCCCAGCACGGAGGACAAAATGTTGTTGAAATCATGGGCGATACCGCCGGCAAGGGTGCCGATGGCCTCCATTTTTTGCGCCTGCTGCAGGCGTTTCTGGATTTTCTTGCGCTCGGCGATATCGCGCATAATGCCCTGAAAAGTTTCGGGGCGCCCCCGCTGTTCACCCGGAAGAATCGTCAAAGAAATTTCCACTTCCAC
>JAWOFF010000023.1:0-6330 GCA_046482325.1 Desulfosalsimonadaceae bacterium | reverse complement strand
TAACTGATGATATATTATTTAATATATTAAATTGTACTTTGTCAAACCCTTTTTGACACCAGACAATTCTATTTGTCAGTGATGTCCCTTTTGGACACACTCTTTATCATTCATTGTGTATTTTTTTTAATTGGTATCACTTCGGAATCGTATTTGAGGCTATCTAAGTAATTCGCCCAACTTTGCATCATTGCTTTCCGGTCTTCTAAGTATTCAGCTCTGTTGTAAATTCCGCGAACTTTGTTTTTATCAGCATGGGCAAGTTGAAATTCAATAATTTCGGATCGCCATCCCATTTCGTGAAGGCGGGTGCTTGCCAGTGTCCGGAATCCATGCCCGGTCATTTCGTCTTTACTGTATCCAAGGCGCCGGAGGGCGGCGTTCAGGGTATTTTCTGACATAGGTCGCGCGTTTGTACGGACTGAGGGAAATACATAACGTCCGCCGCCGGTTAAGGGCTCAAGCTCCCGCAGGATTTCAATAGCCTGGCTTGATAAAGGTACAAGATGATCCCGTCTCATCTTCATTTTTTTTGCCGGGATGGTCCATAGGCCTGCATCGAGATCAAATTCTGACCACTCAGACTGCCTCAGTTCGCCAGGTCGCACAAAAACAAGTGGGACAAAGCTGAGGGCCGACTTTACAACAAAAGACCCTTGAAAGCCTTCTATGGCCTTCAGGAGATCCTTTATCTGTTCCGGCTCCGTGATGGCAGGCATGCTTTTCTTAGTTGTTACCTTTAATGCCTTAACAATATTTCCCGCGGGGTTGTTCTCAGTGTATCCGCAGGCCACAGCGTAAATGAAAATGTTGTTGAGGTACTGGCTGGTTCTTCTGGTGGTGTCAATGGCACCGCGGCTTTCAACCCGCCGTAGTGCTTGTAGCAGTTCTGATGTGGAGATTTCGTTTATCGGCTTTTCCTTTAACCAGGGCAGGGCATTTAACTCCAGGCGCCGCCAAACCGTTTGTGCATGCCCCCGGGTCCATTTTTCCTTTTGGGCATTCCACCATTCAAGGGCGACCGACTCAAATGTTTTTGATTGCCTGAGTTTTTGTTCGCGTTTGGCGGCTGAAGGGTCAATGCCGTTGTCTAATTGTTTCTTGGCCTTTTGGAGTTCATCTCGGGCTTGAGACAATGAGGTGCGGGGGTATTTTCCGATTGAGTAGGTTTTGTATTTGCCGTTGAAACGGTATTTAAACCGCCATAATTTACCGCCTGCCGGGCTCACTTCCAGGTACAGGCCGCCCCCGTCATAAAGGCGTACGGGTTTGTCAGTCGGTTTAACGTTGCGGATTTGGACATCGGTTAAAGCCATTTTAGCGCCTCCCATTTATCTAATGGTTTCAGGCAATTGCTTTAATATTTGGGGTATTTTTTGGCAAAAATTTATGTTTTTTGGATTGTGCCCCTTAAAATACCCCTAGATGCCCCCGGCTGTCAATGGATTTCATTGGACGAAAAGGCATTAAAAAACCCCGGAAACGCTTTGTTTTCCGGGGTTTTTTGAAATATAAAAAACTTTATGGATATCTTGTGTGGTGGGCCGTCAGGGAATCGAACCCCGAACCTACTGATTAAGAGTCAGTTGCTCTGCCAGTTGAGCTAACGGCCCATAGTATAAAATATTTTATCTAACCTATTGTTTTTTTCATGTCAATGCTTTTTCATGGCCGGGCCGCCGGCGCTTAATACTCATCCGGCCAAATATGTTTTTTGTCCTTTCGGCCGCGTTTTTTATTCTTTTTCCATTTGGGTTTGCTCTTTGCCGGTTTGTTTTTGGGAGCTTCCGGGCTCATGGCAAATGAGCCGGGCTGTGGCGGAGCCTCTGGTTTTTCCGGCTTTGCAGGCTTTTCCGGCTCTTTTGGAAGCGGCGGGCCGCTGAAGCATTCCGGTGGAATGAAATCCGTGGTATACAAGCCCTCGCCGGCCTGGCTGAAGCTGACCCCGTATTCTTTTGCCCGGGCCGTATGGATGGTCAGGCACACCGGCTGGCCGGAGCGGCGCCTGCCGATTCGTATGGCCATTTCCTCGTTTTCTGTGCAGAGGACCTCCGCCTGGTGGGTGGGGGCTATGCCTTTTTCCAGAACAACCGGATAGGCTTTCTGCCGGATGCAGGTATAGAGCAGCTTGGGAGGAAAAGGGCAGGGCGTGCGCTCGGGCAGTTGACTGCGGTCAGCGGCGCGGATCCTATCGGCTGTGATCTCCACCGGGGGCCCGGGGCAGACCAGAAGCATTTCATTGAGGCTTGCGCGCCGGATATGCCCCCAGCCTTCCGTTTCCGAGACAGCCTTGATAAATTCCTTTATTTTTACGTACCCGTCTGCATCCGGGACCAGCCCGAATTCATCCGGACGGCGTCCCAGGATATAAGCACAGAATTTGGCAAACTGTTCTGCCGGAAGTTGTTTTCCCATGCAGAGAATCTCTTAAATGGAAGTGCGGAAAAGCCCTGCTTGACCCGGTCAAGCCATTTTGCTACCGTATGTAGCGTTTTGCGGCTAAACCTGTCAACGCCTTTTCTTGGAAAGGAAATAGCATATGAATCCGCGTACAAAGTCACAGGAACTGTTTTCCAGGGCACGGAAGCTGATCCCCGGCGGGGTTAACAGTCCGGTTCGGGCATGCCGCTCCGTTGGAACGGACCCGCTTTTTATCGATCAGGCCAGGGGCGCTACCCTGGTGGATGCCGACGGCAATAGCTACATTGATTATGTGGGCTCATGGGGGCCGATGATCCTTGGGCATTCCCATCCTGCCGTTATCGATGCCATTGAATCGGTGCTTAAGCGGGGAACAAGTTTTGGGGCGCCCGTGGACCTGGAGGTCCGGCTTGCTGAGATGATCCGGGAGGCAGTGCCCGGCCTGGATATGGTGCGTATGGTCAACTCCGGCACCGAGGCTACAATGAGCGCCATCCGGGTGGCCCGGGCCTATACCGGCCGCAATCGTATCATCAAGTTTGACGGCTGCTACCATGGCCATGCCGATACCCTGCTGGTGGCGGCAGGCTCCGGGGTAGCAACGCTTGAAATTCCGGGATGCCCGGGTGTTCCGGAATCGGTAATTCAGCACACCCTGTCTTTGCCCTATAATGATGCAAAAACGTTTGCCTCCCTAATGGAAAAATCCGGCGATGAGGTGGCGGCAGTAATTGTTGAGCCGGTGGCCGGAAATATGGGGCTTGTGCCGCCGGAGCCCGGTTTTCTGGAGGAATTGCGGCAGAAGACGGAAAAGTTCGGAAGCGTCCTGATTTTTGACGAGGTAATGTCCGGCTTCCGCGTGGCTCACGGGGGAGCACAGGGGCTCTACGGCGTATCCCCCGACCTTTCCGCTTTCGGCAAAATTGTGGGCGGCGGCCTGCCGGTTGGAATATACGGGGGCAGGGAAGATATCATGGTCCAGACCGCCCCGGAAGGACAGGTCTATCAGGCAGGCACTCTGGCAGGCAACCCGATTGCCATGGCCGCTGGCATTGCAACACTTGATGAGATCCGCAAACCCGGATTTTATGAAAAGCTGGAGCAAAAGGCGGCAAGTCTCGGTGCGGGTCTGGAAGATGCCGCACGCAAGGCGGACGTGCCTGCAGTGCTCAACCGGGTGGGCTCCATGCTGGGCCTTTTTTTCACCGAAGGACCAGTACGTAATTTCAGCGAGGCCAAGACCTCGGATCTGGGGTTGTTTGCCGGTTATTACAGGGGGATGCTGGATAGCGGCATCTACCTGCCGCCGTCCCAGTTTGAGGTGGTATTTTTATCAGCCGCCCATGAGGATGCGGAGATTGACAGAACCATTGCAGCAGCCGAAACCGTGTTGGCCGGACTGGGCAGGGACTAGCCGGCGGTAGCATGGAAAGGAAAGCCAAGCTGTGAATCACATCCCCCCCAGGGTGGAGAGCGTTCACCTGATAGCTGCCTGCGGGACGGCAATGGGCGCGCTGGCCTGTATGCTGAAGGAAATGGGAATCGCTGTTACCGGCTCGGATCATAATGTTTATCCGCCCATGAGCACCTACCTTGAGGGCCGCGGCATACCGGTGGCCGAAGGCTTTGATGCTTCCAATGTGGCATATGGACCCGACCTGGTTGTTGTCGGCAATGCGGTAAAAAGGGATAATCCGGAAGTGCAGCGGGCCAGGGAGATGGGCCTTGCCTATTGCTCGCTTCCCCAGGCTGTCAACCGCTTTCTGACTGGTTCAAGAGAGGCGGTCCTGGTCCTGGGCACACACGGAAAAACTACGACTGCCGCGATGATCGCCTGGCTGTTGGAGTATGCCGGGCTGTCGCCGGGCTTTATGATCGGAGGGGTCGTAAATAATTTTGGCGGCAATTATCAAGCGGGAAGCGGAGGGCATGTTGTTCTGGAGGCGGATGAGTATGATACCGCTTTTTTTGATAAGCAGCCCAAATTCATGCATTATGATCCTGCGGTGGCGGTTTTGACCGGCGTGGAGTTTGACCATGCGGATATCTACCGGGATATAACCCAGGTGGAGGAGGCTTTTGAACGCTTTCTGGCAGGGATGCATCCCGATAGCCTTCTGATAGCATATGATAACGACCCCCGCATCGATGCCATGCTTTCCGGAAAATCCATGCGGGTTCTCCGCTACGGCTCCTGCGGGCAGAGTGACTGGCGGCTGAAAGCTTTTTCAGCCGAGCCCCCCTGGACGTATTTTGAGCCCTTTTATGCGGGTACATCCATGGGGCGGTTCCGGGGCCGTTTTGCAGGGGTGCACAACTCACACAACGCTCTGGCAGCCCTGGCTGTCTGCCATGAGCTGAAAATTCCGGACGATGTCGCCGCTGCCGGGCTTGAGCGTTTTGAAGGGGTGCGGCGCAGACAGGAACTCAGAGGTATGAAAAATGGTGTTGCTGTAATAGACGACTTTGCACACCATCCGACCGCTGTCCGGGAAACCATTCGGGCGGTGCGGCCGTTTTATCCTGGCGGGCGGCTGATAGCTGTTTTTGAACCGCGCACCAATACAAGCAGGCGCAAAGTTTTCCAGGACATCTACCCGCATGCCTTTGACGATGCGGATCTAATATGCATCCGCAAACCTACGCTTCTGTCCGGGATACCCGAAGATGAACGCTTCTGTTCCAGAAAGCTGGCAGCCGATATATGCGCCCGCGGCAAGGAGGCCCGGTATTTCGAAGATACCGGGCCTATTGTTTCCTTTCTGGCAGAAATCGCGCGATCCGGGGATTGTATCCTTGTTATGTCAAACGGCGGCTTTGACAATATTCACGAGAGGCTGCTGGATGCGCTGCCTGCAGGAGATAGCCGGGCGTCATAGAGATCCGTCTTCATCCTGCAGATTTCTGCGCTGCATTTTTCCGGCCGGAGATATGGGCATAGATCTTCGAAATTCTATTTTTTGGGGGCACTTGTAGGAAGCCAGCCGTTCTTTGCAAAAAGCCCGGATCTCTTTTTCCGTGGCCGTCTCGCGCGGCTTTAGCTGTACGTGGGCTTTGGGCGCCTCTCCGCTCTGCTCATCCTGCATTCCCACTACCGCAGCAAGCTCGATTTTCGGGTGTTCCACAAGGATGTCTTCAATCTCTCTGGGGTAGACATTAAAGCCGCCGACAATGATCATGTCTTTTTTGCGGTCTGTAATCAGCACATAGCCTTCTTCGTCAATATGGCCGATATCGCCTGTCAGGAAATAGCGCTCGTTAGCTATTTCGCGGAATACGGACATATTGGCTTCGGGCTTGTTCCAGTATCCTTTCATAACCTGAGGGCCGGAAACGGCGATTTCGCCGTCTGCCGTAAGCGGCCTTTCCTGCTCGCCTTTCTCCAGATCCAGAATTTTCACATCTGTTCCGGGAAGCGGGAACCCCACTGTTCCGATTTTTCTTTTGGAGGATGTGGTGGGATTGCATGTGGCAACAGGGGCGGTCTCGCTTAACCCGTAGCCCTCGAAGATGACCACGCCGGTTTTGGCTTCAAACTGGCGGCAGTGTCCGGAGGCAAGCGGGGCACCTCCGGAAAGACAGCACATAAGCGAGCTCAGGTCGAATTCGGTGAGGCCGGGATGACTGAGAAGAGAAGTGAAAACAGTGGGTACAGCCGGCATAATGGTGGCCCTGTATTTTTGTAAGGCCCTTAGCAGTTCCGTAAAGGGCGGATCGCCGGCCCTTGGATCCGCAATGCAGATCAGCCGGCTTGCGCTCCAGCATGCAGCCAGCATGCACACTGTCAGACCAAAGCTCTGATACCATGGGATCACTCCTGCATAAGTGTGAAAACCGCCTTTTCGAAGAGGTTCAGCGCCCAGGCCGGGTTCGTGTTCCATTCTTGCATATTCTTCAAGCGCGCGCAGG
>JAWOFF010000002.1:0-6671 GCA_046482325.1 Desulfosalsimonadaceae bacterium | reverse complement strand
GCTAAAGGCAGAGGACGGAAGGCGGAAGGCGGAAGGCGGAAGGCGGAGGTGTAATTTGTTTTAGGTGATTGACATTTCATAAACTTATTATTAATAATAAATTTATGAAATGGATTGAGCTTGAAAAAACCATCCGCGGGCCGGTGTTTACCCGGCAGGAGCTTTTGCTTTACGGGTTGAAAGTCTATGATTACCAGCTCAGCCTGTGGGTGAAAAAAGGGTATCTTATCCGTTTGAAAAACGGCATTTATGCTTTTGCCAGGGATGTTGAAAAGCTGAAAGCAGAATACATCGCCCATCTTTTATACCAGCCAAGTTATCTGAGCCTGGAAAGCGCGATGTCGGGCTACGGATTCATCCCGGAGATGGTTTATGCACGTACAAGCGTAACTGCAAAGACTACCAGGACGTTTGACAACTTTTTCGGCCACTTCATTTACAGGCATATCAAAAAGGAGTTTTTCTGGGGATATATTCCCGTGTCCACCCCGACCGGACAATACCTGGAAGCCGAACCCGAAAAGGCGGTGCTGGACTATCTGTATCTGAATCTGGCCGGCATCCGCAGCCAGGAAGATTTCGACGGAATCCGCCTGAATCATGAGCAGTTGCGGACTCGCCTGGATCCGGAAAAATTTACCAGGTATCTGGCAGCATTTGATCTGCCGAAAATGTAAAAGAGAGCCCTGCAATCCTTACAATAGAACAGATCCGGTCATACTTTCCAGAGGCTGTTTTCCGAAAAAATCCGGAAGGGGTCCTGGTTGAGTATCTGCAATACGAACTCCTGGACTCGGTTTTCAAAAATCCCGGTGCTGAAGAGTTGTCTTTTATCGGCGGCACTGCCATTCGTATTTTGCACCAAAGCATCCGCTTTTCAGAAGATCTCGATTTTGACAATTTCGGCCTCTCATTTGAGGAATTTAAGAGCCTGCTGGATAAAGCATGCCGGGATATGGCGTATAAGGGATTCGTGGTCGAGTATCGCATGGTGGAGCGGGGCGCCTTTCACTGCTATATCAGGTTTCCCGGGATTCTGTATAAGACAGGAATCAGTCCGGACAGGGGCCGGAAAATCCTCATTCAGGTGGATACCGAGGCTAAAGAAAAAAATTATACGCCGCAGACTATCCTGTTAAACAGGTTCGGCATATTCCGGCGGCTTATTGCGCCGCCGCCCGGGGTTTTGCTCGCCCGGAAAATGATGGCGGTTCTGTTCCGTAAAACGGAGAAAGGGCGGGATCTGTTTGATGTTTCCCTTCTGATCGGAATTACCGACCCGGATTTCGACTATGTTGAAAAAAGCCTGGACATTGAAAAGAATGAATTTTTGAAAATGTTTACAGCCAGACTGGATGAACTGAACCTGGATTCACTGGCCCGGGACGTGGAGCCTTTTCTTTTTGAACCGGAACAAAGAGAAAGGGTGTTGTATTTTCGGGAAATGTGGAGCGGTGGGCGGCAGGCAGAAGGCAGTTGTCGGCAGTCTGTCCAACTTCAGCATAAATAAACAGGATTGTGTGACTAAAGTTTCACAACAGGATGAACTGGTAAACAAATGAGTTATTTCCGCTGGCAGTTTGTTTTTTTAGTAAAGCTTGCCATTGACGTATTCCTCGTGGCTTTTGCTTTTTACCTGGCCCATTTGATTCGTTTTGATTTTGCCATGGACGGGCGTCAATGGCAGATGTTTTTGCAGGTTCTGCCGTTTGTTCTCGTGACCAAGCCCATCGCTTTTTACGTTTTTGGCCTCTATCACGCGATATGGCAGTATACATCCACCAAAGAACTTGCAAACATCGTAAAAGCCGCCACCATTGCAACACTTGTCGTTATAGCCAGCCTGTTGATTCTTTACCGGTTTGAGGGCTTTTCCCGCTCTGTTTTTATAATTGATTGGCTGACAACCATTTTTTTGATCTCTAGTGTTCGGGTTATGTTTCGTTTGTACTACACCGGCAAAGGTTTTGGTGAAACCATCTGAGCCAGGCTTCGGTATGTTTTTCTGCCTTTGCTGAAAAAGGGGCCGGCCAGAAAAAGGCTGCTTATCATCGGCGCTGGCGATGCAGCGGAAAAGATATTCCGGGAAATCCAGAATAACTGGAGCCTGAATTACGAGGTGGTGGGGATGCTGGATGATCATCCCTCCAAGCGCGGAAGGAGAATTCATGGTGTGCCGGTACTGGGAGAAATCAGTGAATTGGCCGCGGTCGCAGAGGCGGTAAAAGCCGAAGAAGCCCTGATTGCGATTCCTTCTGCCACAGGAAAGCAAATGCGCAGAATCATGGACTGCTGCAAGGAGGCGGGGCTGAAGTCCAAGACCGTTCCCGGCTTAAGCGAGCTGATAGACGGCAGTCTGTCCGTTAAATCCATACGCGATGTGGAATACAGGGATCTTCTGGGCCGGGAGGTCATCCGGATGGAGTCGGATAAGATCGGGATGTATCTGCACGGGCAGACCGTCCTGGTAACCGGGGCCGGCGGATCTATCGGCTCGGAACTCTGCCGCCAGATATGTCGATTTTCACCGCAAAGGCTTGTATTGTTCGAGCGAACGGAAAACAGCCTTTATGCCATTGATTTGGAACTGCGCGGTGTTTTTCCGGAAATAGAGATCATTTCCCTTTTGGCAAGCATCCAGGACAAGGGGCAGATCCGGCATATTCTGCGCCGCTATCAGCCCCACACCATATTTCATGCCGCAGCCTACAAGCACGTCCCGCTTCTCGAGCACCAGCCGTGGAAAGCTGTGGTCAATAATATTATCGGCACGAAAAACATGGCGGAGTGTGCAAAAGAGTACAGTGTGGGACGATTTGTTTTGGTTTCCACGGACAAAGCGGTCTGTCCGGCAAATGTCATGGGCGCTTCCAAGCGGGCTGCGGAAATGGTGGTGCAGGCCGAAAACGGTACCTCCCGGCACACTCAGTTTATGATCGTGCGATTCGGCAATGTGGTGGGCAGTGCCGGCAGCGTGGTTCCCCTGTTTAAAAAACAGATTGAGAGAGGCGGGCCGGTGACAGTCACCGATCCGGATGTTACCCGCTATTTCATGTTGATCCCCGAGGCATGCCAGTTAATCCTTCAGGCCGGGGCAATGGGCAGCGGCGGCGAGATTTTTCTGCTGGACATGGGACAGCCGGTAAAAATCAGCGAAATGGCAAGAGACTTGATTCGGCTGTCCGGTTTTGAACCCGATACGGACATAGAGATTCGCTATATCGGCATGCGGCCCGGAGAAAAGCTCCATGAAGAACTTTTCCATGAAAAGGAGGAAGTCGTTGTCCCCTCATACCATGAAAAGATCATGTTTGTGCAAAGCCAGCCTTCTGTTGATGCTGCTTTACTAATTGAGAAAATTCAAAATCTTATGGATCTGGCCTCAAGGCAGGAGGGCGAGGCTATCAAGGGGGTTCTGGGGGAACTCGTGCCCGGGTATAAGCGATGCGATCAACAGGAGTTAAACAATTTGGAAGCTGCAGAATAAGAGAATGCGGATTTTTTTGCCCCGCGTATCTGCCATAAGCAGCCATTGGCTGTTTTTTATTTTTTTCCACCTGACGATTTTCAATCTCCTGCCCGGTTCCATGGGCAACAGGATTGCAGGCGGCTTTGTTTTTGTCCTTGTGCTTTCTCTTTTTTGCGTACATGGGGTTTCGTACAGGGGGAGGATACAAGACTATGCGCGGGAGCACCGTCTGGAGTGCCTTGTTTTTTTGTGTGCCCTGGTGCTGCTGCTTATCTCCTGCCTGATAAATTTTGACTGGCAGCAGCAGCGGCAGTGGCCGCTCTCTGCGGTATTGATGATTTCCGCGGTGGCCTCTTATGCGTTTTTTATCCTCAGTTACTGGCTCTTCCGCATGAGCAGCAGTGAGAGTGGGTATGAGTTTGTGCTGTTTCTGTTTATTCTGGTTCATGCGATCGCCCTGTGGGAATACTTTGACCATCAGTCCGTTCTGCCTTTACTCCGGAATACCCTGAGAAGCGGTCATCTGGCCCGGCACCAGGTTTCCTCTGTCTTGGATGTATCCACGGTGTATGGCCCGCTGGCCGCGGTTTCCGGGATATTTTTTCTGCAGCGGTTTCTGGCGAAAGTCTCGGAGCCCGGCAGGCGGGGGCTCGAGCTGGTATGTGCGGCGGGCGGCTTTGCAGGGGCCCTGCTTGCGGGATCGCGCAGCGGTCTGCTGGCCTTGGTCATCGGATTGATTGTTCTTTTCTTCCGGGTTGATGCGAAAAAAAAAGTCTGGATTCTTGCCGCTGGCCTGCTTGCGGCTGCAGCAATTCACTGGATTGCTTTTTATCATCCCTATGTGGCAAGAAAGACAGGGAAAATCCTGCCCTACATGCAAAAAATGAATACGCATCAGGAGCTGGCTCTTACGGATTTTGTGCCGCGGTTTGACGCCAGCGCCATGTCATCAAGGCCCCAGGTCTGGGCGGAAGCAGTGGAATTGTACAAACAATCCCCATGGATCGGCATCGGGCCTGGCCAATTCAATGTTCGAAGCGGGAGAAGCTGGGCGGTCAATGTGAACAATATCTATTTGAATATATTGACTGAGTGCGGTGTATTTGTTTTTTTGATATTTTGTTATATCGTATTAAAATTTATCCGGCAGCGGCGGAGGCTGCAGGTTTTTGCCGTGCTTTTGGCGCTTGCGGTTATCGGTTTTTTTGACAACCAGTATGATCACTCCCTGCCGTGGAACCTGAGCATGGCCTGGATGCTGGCAAATGGGGACTGAGGAAAATACAATGCGGCAGAGTTCGGGAAAGACAGGAATCATAGAATTCCTGAAAAGCCCTGTTTTTGCCTTGGCCTCTGCAGGGCTTGCCTGGTGGACCTGGGATAAGCAGTGGGCCGGGGCCATCCCCGCTATTGCTTTTATGGCGGCTTTTTATGCTGTTTTGTGGATGGTTTATAATCTGGCCATGCGGTCTATTGCTCGTTTTCCGGATAAATTTCGCAGAGAGCGCCGGAAAAATTCGTAAGAGGAAAAATTTTTTACCGATAAGATGGAGTAAACGATGACTGAAGACGGGAAATTCGGGAAAGAGACCGGTCGGAGCACACAGGGAGACAGCGCCCGGACGGGCGGCATAGCGCCTGGAGGCCAATATCAAGTGACGCAGCCTCCTCCCCCCGGCTGGTATCCTCCGGCAGAAGATGAGATCGACCTGGCGGATCTCGTGGGCGTTCTTTATCGAAGGAAATGGCTGATCGCCGGAGTGACGATTCTGTTTGCCTGCCTGGCTTTTGCTGCGACATTTAGCAGGGCGGAAATATATAGGGCAACAAGCATTATCGAAGTGGGACAGGTTCAGGAAGTTGTTGCCCCCCCGGAAAATCCGGAATCCATGGTTTTTGAAACCAAATATATTGAGGAACCGGGAGCAGCAGCAGAGCGGCTTCGCGCAATGGCTACCCTTGTTTACAGGGATCCTCCTTTTAATGCGGAGGCTCGGTTTTCGATTCCAAACAGCCTGAGCATTTCGCCCTCCAAAGGAGGCGGGATGGTCCATGTTGATTTGGAAGCGCCAAAGGATTCCAGGGCAATAACTTTTCTGACAGAGTTAAATGGCCGTTTGATTCAAGCCCATGAAAGAACCCTCAAGGCCAAGCGAAGAGGGCTTGAAGCCCGGATACAAAATCTGCAAAACAGTATTGATGAGTTCCGAAACCAGAAAACTGCATACAAAAAACAGCTCAAAAGCCTCAGGGAGGAAGAGCAGTTTTTAAAGGAGCAGCTTCAGTCTGTCAAGCAGCAGATGAATACCAGGGACACTGCAATGAGCGGGAAAGAGACTATAAAGCAGACCGATAGTAGTGCTGATGCGCAGCAACTTCAGGATGCGAAGAGTCTTTTGAATACGCGTCTGCTTTCTGAGATTCCTGCGAAACAGGAGAGATTGTTTGAAAAAATTCGAAAGTTCGAATCAGAAATTCGCTCCTTGCAAAACGAACTGGAAATGACCCGCGTTCGCTTGAACAATTTTGAAAACACGAAGGTGTTTTTGGCGCCAAGCTTTTCCAAAAAGCCTGTCTCTTCGGGACCGAAATTGATCGTAGCCCTGGGCCTGGTTCTGGGGCTTTTTCTATCCGTGTTTCTGGCCTTTATCATCGAATTCTGGCAGCACAACAAGGAGCGGATCAAAGGCGGGCAGGAGACTGCCGGCGAGC
Organism: Desulfosalsimonadaceae bacterium; assembly: GCA_046482325.1. Classification (GTDB taxonomy): domain Bacteria; phylum Desulfobacterota; class Desulfobacteria; order Desulfobacterales; family Desulfosalsimonadaceae; genus M55B175. The sequence continues at coordinate 490 of JAWOFF010000002.1, read as the reverse complement.
AGTCACAGGGATAGAAGAGCGGCTTATGTATCCAATGGGCCATATGGGCGTGAACTTTTTGATGGTGGCGGGCGGAAGAAGGCTTGGCCGCCGGGGAGGGAGCAGATGGGGGGAGTCCCTTCGCGCATTGCCCCTGTGGCCTGCGGTTATTGCAGCAGTGCTTCCGGACGTGGTGGATAAAATCGCATGCGATATCTGGTGCCTTGCCCCGTATGGGAGGAACTGGATGCATAACCTGACGGCGGTTGCGGCATGCGCGCTGGCTGCCGGGCTGCTCATGCGTTCCCGGGCGGCTGCCGCTTCCTGGGCGATAGGCCATTTGGGTCATCTGATTGGCGATTTTGTGTTTATTCCCTGGTTCTATCCCTGGCTGCAGTACAACTGGCCCAGCCAGTCCCATGATATCGCCCGGGGAGTGATGTACACGGTTTTTGACCTCAGCCGGGGCGATGCCCCCAGGCAGGGCGCGCTTGCCATATGGCAGATGTCA
>JAWOFF010000119.1:0-19703 GCA_046482325.1 Desulfosalsimonadaceae bacterium | reverse complement strand
AAACTGCCCACACCGCATATGGCGGCAACCGAGTTCTTGTTGGCCTTGGTTTCAGACAAAAATTGCGTAAACTGCTGCACAATATAATTCAGATAATTGTGCAGCCGGGTTTGCAGCAGTTGGGGATTTCGGAAATACTTTTCCGCATATTTTTGACTTGCCATCCATTCAGCAAATAAATGCGTTAAATCAAACAGTGCCCAGTCATGACCGGATTGCCGTGTAGACAGTTCAAATTCATCGATTTTGGCCCGCAGCCGGCGTTCGTCATTTTCATTGTATACGCAAAAAATAACCCGTTGAGCAGCTGCGGCATCTGTGCGCCATGGGATGACAATATGCTTTGCATATGCATCGATTAAACGTTTAACCCTGCTCACGAACCCACTCCATTTCTTGCTCGTTTAACAGTTGCGGAAATGACACTTCAATAATATCGCCGACTCGTTTAAACGTGATCCAGCCGCTTTGAGAGGCTTTTTCCGCCAGATCCATGGCCTTGTCAATTGAGCAATCAAGTAATTTAATGAAATCAGTTTCAAAGAGGCTTTGTCCCCTGGCCCCGGTTAGATACCCAAGCAGTAATGCATAAGCCGTTGCCCCTGGCGTAGACTTCGTCCTGGTTCGGTATTTTTTTACTTTTCCTTTTAGATGGCCGGATTTGGTCAAAGAAGAATTTACGTTTTGTGCCACGGATTTTAACGTAGCCGGACTAAATCGCTCCGGTGCCCTGCTTTCGATGAAGGCTTCCATCTTTTGACGGGTGACCAACTGCCCTACTTTGATTTTAAAAATGTATGGCGTACTCAGGCGGAAAACGCCGTCCCGGCAATATGTGCATAGCAGCGCAAGGCAAGGGCGCCCTTTGGGATCTCTTTCCCAAAAATACCGAAGTATTCTAAAAATTGTAACAGATGGGTCAAGACTATATAAATGGATCAAATGGCGGGCAGTTAACTTGCGTGTTTTGTATGAGCGTTTGTTTAAGCAATTATCATCAACGATGGCGTTTATGTATGCTTGTTTTCCTGCATTCAGGTCTTGGACATGTTCGAATAGCCCTGTCAGATCTTCCAGCATTATTGTACGGGCAGTGTGTACGCCGCCAATGCTTGGTTTAAAACCGAAGTGAGCTACACGTCCCCATTGAATTTCGTTCATCAGTACCTTTTCTGCTTATCTTTATAGTCCCCCGAAAAAATGAAACAATATGGAAAATTGAGAAATATCACTGAAGGGGGGGGAATGGAAAGAAAAAGTACGCTTCATCCTGAAGAACCGTAAATACATATCAGGCAGCAATTCACACACAGCCTTCCTTCTTCTCCCCCAATAAAAAAGGGCTTACAGGCGACTATGCCCGTAAACCCTTGTCTTTTACTGGTAGGCGGTACTGGATTTGAACCAGTGACTTCTACCGTGTGAAGGTAGCACTCTCCCGCTGAGTTAACCGCCCATTTGCGAATTTTTTAATGCGTGCGGCGGCGTTAAGTCAAGAGTTATTTTTTGCATCCGGGTCGCTTTCTGAGCCGGGAGTGAAAGGCAGGGCCCGCTCGCCCGGGGTTGAAGGGTTCTGCGCCGTGTCTATCTCCTTTGGCGCGGGAAGGTCCTTGATGTCTTTTAGGTCAAAGGCCTCCAGGAATTTCCGGGTGGTGCCATACAAAAGCGGGCGGCCCGGAATTTCGCGGCGCCCCAGGATGCGTATGAGTTTGCGCTCAAGAAGCAGCCGGATAGTGCCCCCGGAGTTGACGCCCCGGATGTGTTCAATCTCACTCCGCATGACAGGCTGTCTGTAGGCAACGATGGAAAGGGTTTCCAGGGCTGCCCGGCTTAAGCGGATGCCGCCGGGATGAAACATTTCCCTTATCCATTCCTTGTGGCCGGGATGGGTCCGGAACTGGTATCCCCCGGCAACTTCGTGAAGGAAAAAGCCGCCCTGCCGCCTGTCAAAGTCCTCTTTGATGGCAGCTATTTCGGCCCTGATCTCTTTTTTATTCGTATCCGGCAGTACCTTCTGCAGCTGCTCCACGCTTAAAGGGCCTTCTGCAACGAATAAAAGGCTTTCAATAATGGATCGGGTCGTGGGCATAAAGGATTTTCTTTCGCCTTCCGCAGGATTTTCCGGCAGCCGAATGCTTCAGCTGCCGGTGAGTGCTTTGTCGCGGCCGCAGTATACAAGGTGCGGGCTCTCGTGCGGGCCGGCCTGATCCAGGCGTCCCAGGTTTCGTTTCACGATTTCAAGGATGGCAAGAAATGTGACAATAACTTCCATGCGATCCGGATAATCGGAAATCAGAGATTCAAACGGGCATCGTCCCCTTTGCCTGATCTTCTCGAGCACCTCCTTCATTTTTTCTTTGACAGAGACCGGCTCCAACGTAACCCGGAGCTTTTGGGATGCAGCCAGATTTTCCATCAGGGATTGGTAAACCCGCATCAGATCGGTCAGATCAGCCTCTATCCCTTGCTGCGAAGGGTCCTCGGGACAGATATCGTGCGGTCCCGCTTTTCTGGCGAATACGTCCACATTCAGCATGGGCTGACATGCGAGCTGGTCGGCAATGGTTTTGGCCTGCAGGTATTCCAGCAGCGGCCCTGTAATTTCGCTGCGCGGATCTTCATCTTCTTCTGCTTCCGGGTCAGAGGAGCGGCAGGGGAGCAGCATCCGTGATTTAATATGGGTCAGCGTGGCTGCCATAACCAGAAAATCGCCTGCAATGTCAATATCCAGGGATTTTATCCATTCCAGGTAGGCCAGAAACTGATCGGTTATAAAGGCAATGGGGATATCATAAATATCCACCTCGTTTTTCTTTATCAGGTGGACAAGCAGATCCATTGGCCCTTCGAAGATATCGGAGAGCTGTATTTGATACGGCGAATCTGTCATAAACCGGAAGTTGTGTGCAGATCGATCAGATCTGTATAGCCTTTCTTACCTGCTGGAGTGTTTTCTCGGCTTCTTCCGAGGCTTTTGCGTTTCCCCGGGCGATGATTGCATCCACCAGCTCCGGGCGGTCTTCGTAATAGCGTGTGGTCTCGCGGACCGGCTCCAGTGCTGAGATCAGGCTTTCTGCCATTTTCTGTTTGCATTGGACGCACCCGATGGCCCCTTTGCGGCAGTCTTTTTCGATTTCCGCAGTAAGGCCGGCATCCGAATACATTCTGTGGAAGCTAAAGACATTGCATATATCCGGATTTCCCGGGTCGTTGCGCTTGATGCGCTGGGGATCGGTTACCATAGTGGACACCTTTTTCCGCACTTTTTCCGGCAGATCCGAGATGAAGATCGCATTGTCATAGCTTTTGCTCATTTTCCGGCGGTCTGCGCCCAGTATTTTGGCGGATTCGGTCAAAATGGTTTCAGGTTCAGGAAAGACGTGGCCGTAAAAGTAGTTGAAGCGGCGGGCGATCTCCCGGGTGAGTTCAATATGCGGGGCCTGGTCAACACCCACGGGCACTCCTTCGGCCTTGTAGATAATTATGTCCGCTGCCTGCAGAACAGGATAGCCCAGGAAGCCGAAGGTGGAAAGATCCTTGTTCTCCAGCTCGCCGATTTGTTCCTTGTAGGTGGGATTGCGCTCCAGCCAGGGCACCGGCGTTATCATGGAGAGAAGCAGAAAAAGCTCGGCATGATGCTGGATATGGGACTGGACAAAAAGCGTGCTTTTCTCCGGGTCAAGCCCCGCCCCCAGCCAGTCTATCATCATTTTGCGGCTGTATTCCCGGATGTAGGCCGGGTTATCGTAATCGCTGGTAAGGGCGTGCCAGTCTGCTATGAAAAAAAAGCAGTCGTAAGCATCCTGCATGTTGATCCAGTTCTGAAGGGCGCCGTGGTAATTGCCCAAATGCAGGGCGCCGGTCGGCCGCATGCCGCTGACAATCCTTTTTTTTTTCGTCATTTCCTCTCTCCTGTATATCTGCCGTAGCAATGGCTTACGTTTCAGCCAGGGTTAGAGATAGCCCTGAAGCATCCAGTTCAGCAAGGGGGATATAAAAAAAGATACAAAAAGATCAAGAGAATTCGTCAAAAGCAGGGCAACCAGCACAAGAATTCCGAAAGGCTCGATGGCCTGAAACCTGCGGGCAAGTCTCTGCGGCAGCAGCATGGACACAATGCGCCCTCCGTCCAGGGGGGGCACCGGGATGAGATTAAAAATGCCCAGTACCAGGTTGATCATGACGCTGTAGGCCAGCAGCTGGACCAGCAGTTGGCCGGCTGCCGCAAAAGCTGATGCATGAAGCTGCAGGGGTCGGATGAGCTGAAGGATACCGGCGCAGGCAAATGCTGCCGCGAAATTGACCGCCACTCCGGCTGCAGCCACGCAAAGGGCGCCCCCGCGCTTGTTCTGGAGGTTTGCAAAATTCACGGGAACCGGCTTGGCATAGCCGAATATGATTGGCGCCCCCGAAACCTTTAGAATAAGCGGCAGAAGAAACGAGCCGATGGGATCCAGGTGGCGGATCGGGTTCAGCGAAAGCCGGCCGGCGAGTTTGGCCGTGGGGTCGCCGAAACAGAATGCCGCATAGCCGTGGGCCACCTCGTGGATTGTTACGGAAAAAAGCAGCGGCAGCAGTACAATAACAATTTGGACAATATCAATACCGGGCAGCATATTTCCTCAGCAATTGCAGTTCTTCCTCGCGCGTCCGTACTTCTCCGTTGAGCTTGGCATCCAGCACGGCTTCCAGGATTTCACCGTATGCAGGAGAAGGGGGGAGTCCCATGGCCTTTAAGTCTTTTCCCCTAACACAAAGTTTGACATGCCGCAGGTCAGTGACAAAAAACGAGATTTGTTTTTTGATGGCCTCGCGCTCAGTTATCCCCATCATGTAGAGGATCAGCTCGATCTGGTAATCCGAAAGCATATGGTATATCTGGCTGTTGGATAGCGTGGGCTCCCGGTGCCACAGATTTATAAGCGTTTCTGCGGCCAGCCGCTCATTGATAAACATTTTCCGGTATCTGGGCCCCAGCTCAAAGCGCTGGCATATGCGTTCGCTTGTTTCTTTGCTGCTGTGGTGGAGCAAAACGAGAAAATAGACCGCCCAGCGCGTGTATTCTTCCTCGGTGTAGAGCAGCTCAAACCAGGAGACGGCCTTGCGCGCGGAGTTGAAACGGTCGATAAGCGCCTGGTCGAATCGGATGGCGGGATCGACCACCCGCAGCAGGTCATAGTCGTTTAAGCGTGACAGGGCCGGCAGCGGGGTGTCTTCTTTCAGAATCTGGCAGAGCTCGGAGAAGACCCGGCGGCCGGAGAGGCGCTTGAAAAAATCCATACGGACCGCGTTCTCTATTAATCCGGAGGTGAGTTTGCCGATGGTAAAGCCGAAGCGCTGCTCAAACTTAATGGCCCGGAAAACCCTGGTGGGATCTTCGACAAAGCTTAAATTGTGCAGTATGCGGATGGCTTTTTCCTTGATGTCACGCTGAGCGCCGAAGAAATCGATTAGGTTGCCGAATTTGGCAGGGTTCAGAGAGATGGCCAGGGTATTGATGGTGAAATCCCGCCGGAAGAGATCCAGCTTTATGGAGCTCATTTCCACCGTGGGAAGGGCTGCGGGAAACTTGTAGTATTCCATCCTTGCGGAGGCGACATCTATTTTAAACCCGTCCGGAAAAATAATCACAGCGGTGCCGAACTTGGCATAAGCATTGACGCGCGCGCCCTTTTGTCCGGCAAATTCCCGGGCGAATGCAATGCCGTTTCCCTCGATAACGATGTCAATATCTTCATTGTGGCGGTACAAAAACAGGTCTCTTACAAAGCCGCCCACGACATAGGCCGTATACCCCAGCATCTCCGCTGTTTTTCCGAGGTCGGCCAGCAGCAGGTATATACGCTCTGATAGCCGTTCCTTCATGAATCCAGCAACTTTTTTGGTCCGGGGCAGAAGTGTTTCCTTCATCGGGTCCTGCGGTTGCAGCAGTTTCTCGTGTGACTCCTGGAACAGCGTGTTTAAAAGGTCTGTGCGGGTGATGACCCCGAGCATTTCCTGTTTTTCCATTACCGGAAGAACCCGCTGGTTGTTTTCGATGATTTTTTCCTGGATCTCGAAAATATCGGCCTCCGGGCTCACAACCGCGACCTCGCTTGTCATGTATTCGCTGATGGGGATGCTGTCGAGCTGGTGGAAAAGCGCCTTCTCAATGACCGGCCGGGTAATGAAGCCCTTGAGACCGGAGTCCGCTCCGTTTTGTTCGACCACCATAAGGGCGTTGATGTTATAGCGGGATAAAAGATTTCTGGCCTCAGAGCAGGAGATAAAAGGGTCTGCCGTAATCGGCGGCGAGGACATAATGTCCCGGGCCCGCCGCCTGGATTTGACCTTATTCCGGAGAAGCGCCAGCAGTTCCTGCTCGGTTTCCACCAGGGTTTTATCCCTTATGGTGGCAGCGGCGGCAAAACTGTGGCCGCCTCCGCCCATTCCGGTGGCCACGGCGCCGACATCGACCTCAGAAGTCCGGCTCCTGGCGGCAACGTAGATTTTGTTTTTCATCTGGGCGATTGCAAAAACCGCGCTTAAATTTTCAATTTTTAAGATCTTCTGCACCAGAAAGGCCAGATCATGGATGTATTCCTGGCAGGATACGCTGCTGATGGTGACATCCACGCCGTTTATGTTGTGATGCACCTCATTATGGATGAGATCGTTTAACAGAGCGATTTGCTCCGCGTCCATTTCTTTTGTCAGCAGATTGGCGATGGTTGTCAGATTGGCGCCTTTGGAGACAAGGTATCCGGCTGCTGCGAAATCCTCCGGCGTGGTCGAGGGGAAGGTAAATGAGCCGGTATCCTCAAAAATGCCAAGGCACATAACGGTAGCTTCATCCGGAAGCAGGTGCAGCCCCTTCTGTTGAATAATTTCCGTAAGCAGTGTTACATTGGCCCCGCACTGGCGGCAGAGTTCGTAATCCGTTCGAATGTCGTTTTTAAGCGCCGGATGGTGATCATACACGTGGATTTCAATATTGTCGCGCTCCAGCAGGCGGGAAAGTTCCCCGATGCGGGCGGCCTGCTTGGTATCAACGATGACCAGGCGCTTAACATCGGCATCTTTGATGGATTTTACATCCGCCATGTTAAAGAGATAGGCCATTGCGTCGATAAAAAAATGGCGGGAGGATTTTTCATGAAACCCTGGAAATACGACGATCGCATCACGATAGAGTTTCTGGGCGGCGAGCATTGAGCCCACGGCGTCGAAATCGGCGTTCATATGTGTGGTAATGACGGTGAGGCCGTCTTGCGGCCGCATTTGCGATACTTCCATGAGTTCCGGTCCTGCCCTGCCGGGGATTTTCTGCGTATGCGCTGCGTTTTGTCTAGCTGATGTTTGCCTGCTTATATGTTTGTGCGCGGATAGACAAGTATTTTTTGATAACAGAAATCGCCTGCGTTGTGCAAACATGATCCGTTGTTTGCCCGGGAAAAGGAAAATGCAGCCCGGGGATTTTTTCAGGGAGCATCAAAAATGGCGGATAGAACTTGTGCCGGGCTCGGGTTTGTGTTAGAGAAACGAAGGAAAATTAGTGTACCACCTAAACTGAGCGTTTCAAATTTTTAAAACTATTTATTTCTGAATTATTTTAAGGTAGTTAAGCCATTTTTAGCTTTAAAAATTTCAAACCCTTCGGGATTTTCAATTTTACCGCATCTACCGCGTCAGATGATGTCTCGCATAGCTGACTATAGCTCGTCAGTCTAGTATCTGCGGCAAACTTGAAAATCGTTCAATTTAGGTACCAGTATGAAAGACTGGTAAAAATAAGCTGTCTTTACCTGCGGGCCGTTTTCATTAACCGAGAAGAGGGGGTAGCATGCCGGTTTACCAATGGCAGGGAAAAACAAGGAATAACCAGTCTACAAAAGGCGAGATGGAGGGGAATTCGGAACAGGAGATTCGCGGAAGGCTCCAGCGACAAGGTATAACGCCCGAAAAAGTCAAGAAAAAGCCAAAAGATCTGTTTGAAAACGTCTCTTTTTTCCAGCCCAAGGTCAAAGAACAGGATATTATTGTTTTTGCCCGGCAGTTTTCCACCATGATAGACGCAGGTCTGCCCATCATTCAGTGTCTGGATATTCTGCAGGCCCAGCAGGAAAACTCCACTTTTAAAAAGATGCTAAAAGACATCAAAAATTCTGTGGAAAGCGGGCAGACGCTTGCCGAGGCTTTAAAAAAATACCCCAATTATTTTGATGCCCTGTTTGTCAACATGGTGGCGGCAGGAGAGGCAGGCGGTATTCTGGATGTGATTCTGCGCCGTCTGGCGACTTATATGGAAAAGGCCGCAAAGCTGAAGTCCCAGGTAAAGGGAGCCATGACCTACCCGATTGTCACCATTATTATTGCCGTCATTGTGGTGGCGGTTATTCTGGTGTTTGTGATTCCGGTGTTTGAGGAAATGTTCGCCGATTTCGGGGAGAGCCTGCCGGCCCCTACCCAGGTGGTTATCGGCATGAGCCGCTTTGTCAAAGGCAATTTTTTATACATCCTCGGCGCCATTGTTTTGTTTATTATCGCCTTCCGCCAGTTCTACAAGACCGAACGGGGGCGCGCACTTGTTGATGACTGGATGCTCAAGATGCCGGTCATCGGTGTTTTGATCCGCAAATCCGCAGTTGCCCGTTTTACACGGACCATGGGCACCATGCTGGCAAGCGGGGTGGCCATACTGGAAGCCCTGGAGATTGTGGCCCGCACGGCCGGCAACAAGACCATTGAAAAGGCGGTCTATCACGTTCGGTCCGGTATTGCCGAGGGGCAGACCATTGCCGATCCCCTGGCCGAGACCAATGTTTTTCCGCCCATGGTCTGCCAGATGATTGCAGTGGGCGAGTCCACAGGCTCTATTGACGCCATGATGGAAAAGATTGCGGATTTTTACGAAGAGGAGGTCGATCAGGCGGTGGATAACCTGACCTCGCTTATCGAACCCTTCATGCTGGTATTCCTGGGCGTCACCATAGGCGGTCTGGTGGTTTCCATGTATCTGCCCATATTCAAGATGGCCGGCGCTGTCACCTAAACAGGCGGCCGGGCACCGGGGAAAGCCGGGATAAAGAGTTTTTCAGCTGCTTGGATGCGATAAAAAAAAATACGCCGGAATACGACCAGTATAGAAAACTGCAGTGGCTGATATTCTTCCGTGTACTCTTTGCCCTGGCGCTTCTCGCCTCTACTGCGTTTGTGGGTATCCGGAACAATGCCACGTTTTTAACCCCGCCTTTTCTCTACTTAAACGCTATCGGCGTGCTGGCGCTTGTTTTTTCGTTTGCCTATGCGCTTTTTCTGCGCCGCATGCGCCATGTAACGGCAGCAGCCTATCTGCAGGTAGTTGCCGACACCTTGCTGGTCAGCGCCATCATATTTTTAACCGGTGGATTCTCCAGCGTATTCTCCTTTCTTTATATCCTGGTGATCATCTATGCCAGCATGGTGATTTTTCGTCGTGGAGGCATGGTGACGGCGGTTTTGTGCAGCCTGGAGTACGGTGTGATGGTGGATCTGCAGTATTACGGGCTGATCAATCCCTTCAATGTAGCCCCGGATGCGCTTATGCTCTCTTATGGATGGGGCTATGTGCTTTTCCGGCTCGCTATGACCATTGCCGCCTGTTTTGCCGTGGCTTTTCTGGCGGGCTACCTCTCCGCGCAGGAAAGACGGGCGAAAAAAGATCTTTGGGCCATGGAAGATCAGGTCAGGCGGGTAGAGAAACTGGCTGCAATAGGAGAGATGGCGGCCGGTCTGGCACATGAGATCAAAAACCCCCTGGCCTCCATGTCCGGAGCCATTCAGGTGTTAAAAGAGGAGGCCCCGCGCGAAGGGGATCACGCCCGCCTGATGGGGATTGTACTGCGTGAGTCCGAGCGCATTAGTTGCCTTGTAAACGAGTTCTTAATGTTTGCCAGGCCCCAGGCGGGTAATAAAAAGCGGATCTGGCTGGAACGGGAGCTGCGGGAAATCGCCAGGGAGTTTCAAACCAGCCTCGGCCAGGGTAAAATCACCCTACGGGCAGACATAGAAAGCGGTATCCCGGTTGAGATTGATCCGGAGCACCTGCGGCAGGTGGTATGGAATCTGCTGTTAAACGCGGCCGAGGCAGCCGGAAACAACGGCCGGATTCTGCTGAGCCTTGAAGCCAGGGGCGGCGGTTATGCCTGCATAACCGTGGAGGACAACGGCTGCGGCATGTCCGAGGAGATTCAGCAGTCCATTTTTGATCCCTTTTTTACCCGTAAGTCCAAGGGGACCGGTCTGGGCCTGTCCATTGTCCAGCGCATTGTAACCTCCAATGATGGGTTGATCCATGTGCAGAGCACGCCGGAGAAGGGCAGCACCTTCACAGTCAGGCTCCCGCTGGCAGCGCCGCCTGCCGAAGAGCAGTAATAGTCCCTGCCCGGGGGCTGTGGCAACAAAACCTTGACAGGCAGTTGGAAATGGGATAGCAAGCCGGATAACATAAGCAGCATTGGAGCCGTTTTATAGCCGGCGGGAAGAGGCCGGGAGGTGCTGCCGGCGGGCGCCCGCAGCGCCTGGATGCCGGCTATACGCTGCATTAGGGGCGGAATAAACAGTTTTTGACGAAACCATCAGGGGTGACAGATCCATGGAACAGGCCAGGGACATTCTCGCAAAACGATACGATAAGGTGCGGGAATTAAAAGAATCCGGTGTTGAGCTTTATCCAAACGATTTTGTCGTCACCCACACGGTCCGCGATATTCAGGGGGAGATAGACTCCGCCGGCGAGGCCGGCCCGGAAGAGATTGCATATACTGCTGCGGGCCGGATTATGGCCATTAATCGCTTCGGGAAATCCGCTTTTATCCGTTTCCGGGATCGGACGGGCCAGATCCAGGCCTATGTGCGCAAAGACAAAGTGGGAGATGAGGCTTATTCTCTGTTTAAACAAATTGACGTGGGCGATTTTGTCGGTCTGCGCGGCGGGATGTTCCGGACCAAAACCGGGGAATGGACACTGCTGGCCGATGAGATCCGCCTGCTCTCCAAGGCTCTGCGGCCCCTGCCCGAAAAATTTCACGGCTTAAAGGACCCGGAGAAAAGATACCGGCAGCGCTATCTAGATCTCATTATGAATCCGGAAGTCCGGGATGTGTTTCAAAAACGCAGCCTGCTGATAAAAACCATACGCCGGTTTCTTTTTGAGCGCGATTACCTCGAGGTGGAAACACCTATGATGCAACCTATTCCTGGAGGTGCGGAGGCAAGGCCGTTCAAGACCCATCACAATGCGCTGGACATGGACCTCTACCTGCGCATTGCCCCGGAGCTGTATTTGAAGCGGCTGGTAACCGGCGGATTTGAGAGGGTGTTTGAGATCAACCGCAGCTTTCGCAACGAGGGCATATCAACTCAGCACAATCCGGAATTTACAATGCTGGAGTTCTATGAGGCATACGCCCGGTATGAGGATCTGATGGCGCTCAGCGAGGAAATGATTCAGTGTGCGGTGCGCGCGGTTTGCGGCAGTCTGTCGATTGCGTATCAGGGAGAGACAATTAATTTTGCGGCACCATGGAAGCGTATGACGCTTCAGGAGGCGCTGGTTTCCATAGGCGGGCTGGCCCCGGAAGTGTTGGAAGATGCCGCGCAATTGCGCGGGTTCGCCCGGGAGAAGGGTGTTGTCGGTGTTGCAGAATTCACGGAGAATATCGGGCCCGGCAAAATGATGACCAAGATTTTTGATGCCCTGGTAGAGCCCCAACTGCGACAGCCGACGTTTATTACGGGCTATCCGGTGGAAGTATCTCCTCTCTCCCGCCGCAATTCAGAGAACCCGGAAATCACTGACCGTTTTGAACTTTTTATAGCGGGCAGGGAGGTGGCTAACGGGTTTTCCGAGCTAAACGATCCGCAGGATCAGAAAGAGCGCTTTATCCAGCAGATACGGAGCAAGTCCGAAGAAGGTGAGGATACGCCCATGCTGGATGAGGACTACATTCAGGCGCTCGAATATGCCATGCCTCCGACCGCCGGGGAAGGGGTGGGGATCGATCGCCTGGCTATGCTGTTGACCAACTCGCCCTCAATACGCGATGTTATTCTCTTCCCGCATATGAAGCCTTCGGAAAAATACTAGCCGGCAACGGCAGCAGGCAGGATCGGCAGCCTGCTGCCGTTGCCGGCGTTTTGCTGACGGAATAGCCATGTCTTTTGAATATTTTATTGGCGGCCGGTATCTCAGGTCCAGACAAAAGCCGGGGTTTATCTCATTTATCACCTTTCTCTCGGTAGCCGGCGTTACTGTGGGGGTTATGGCGCTGATCATAGTAATTGCCGTCATGTCCGGGGCGGAATCCTATTTTAAAGAACAGATTCTTGGGGTGGAATCCCATGTTATCGTTCGACAGCATAAAGGGCCGATTGAAAATTATGGGGAAATCCTGAAAAAACTGGATAAACAGCAGGGGGTTGTATCCGCCGCTCCCTTTGTTTACAGCCAGGTGATGCTAAGGGCCTCCGGAGGGATGTCCGGCGCCATTTTGCGGGGGATTGCCCCTGAAGCAGGGGGAGTGCAGGTGGAAGGCTTTGACCGGCAATCGCTTGTCCGGGCTCTGGAACCGGAAAAGCGTACCGACAGGAAAAGGCAGACGCCCGGCATCATTCTGGGCCAGGAGCTTGCGGCCAAACTGGGCACAGCAAAAGGCGATATGCTCTATCTCCTCTCCCCAAGGGGAATGATGTCGCCGGCGGGACATATGCCTGCGATGAAACGCTTCCGGGTAGCCGGGGTCTTTGAATCCGGATTTTATGAGTATGATGCCTCGCTGGCCTATATCCATATCCGGACAGCGCAGAAGCTCTTAAAAATCGGGGACGCTGCCACAGGCATCGGCCTTCAGGTCCGGGATATCTACCAGGCGGACAGGATATCGCGCCGGGTCTCCAAGGATCTCGGCTATCCTTATTGGAGCACAAGCTGGATGGAGACGAACCGCAACTTCTTTTCCGCCCTTAAGCTGGAAAAACAGGTCATGTTCATTATTCTCAGCCTGATTATACTGGTGGCCGCCTTTAATATTGCCTCCACCCTGATCATGATGGTAATGGGAAAAACCCGGGATATAGCTATATTGCGGGCCATGGGCGCAACCCAGAAGAGCATCCGGAAAATTTTTGTGTTCAAAGGGATGGTTATCGGATTGATCGGCACCTCAGCGGGCACGCTGCTGGGCGTTGTCGGCTGCCTGCTTCTCAAGCAGTATCAGTTTATCGAGCTGCCGGCAGATGTGTATTATTTTACCACCCTGCCGGTGCAGTTGGAAGCTCTGGATGTAATGGCCATAGTGGCGGCGGCCATGGCGATCTGTTTTCTGGCAACCCTGTATCCGGCTTACAAGGCATCCCGGTTTGATCCTGTGGAGGCTTTGCGATATGGGTGATGCGCTCCTGGGAACCAGCGGGATGTATCAGCCGGATGCCGCCGAAGCCGGCCCGCTCATTCGGATGCGATCTGTTTCCAAGCATTTCAGCAGCAGCGGCAGCCGTATTGAGGTGCTGGACAATATGAACCTGGATATTGAAGCCGCACAAACGCTTGCAATTTTAGGGGAATCCGGGATCGGAAAGTCCACCTTTCTGCATATTCTGGGAACGCTCGAGCCTCCGGACCAGGGAGAAATCATTTACCGGCAGGCCGATGTTACCCGTTTGGACAGGGGCAGCCTGGCTGCATTCCGCAACCGGGTGATGGGCTTTGTGTTTCAGTTTCACTATCTCCTCGAAGAGTTCAGCGCCCTGGAGAACGTCATGATGCCCGGCTTGATCCGGAAAATGAAGCGAAAGGAAATAAAAGAGGCAGCCGAGGCGGTGCTGTTGCGGGTGGGACTTAAAGATCGCCTGTATCATCGGGTTGCCCAGCTCTCTGGCGGCGAGCAGCAGCGGGTAGCCCTGGCCCGTTCGCTTGTGCTGCGCCCGGAGCTTCTGCTGGCGGATGAGCCCACGGGCAATCTGGACAGGAGAAACAGCCAACAAATTCATGAATTGCTGCTGGAGCTAAACAGCGAGTTCGGCATGACAATGGTTGTGGTTACCCATAACCTGGAACTGGCGGATTGCATGCAGCGCCAGCTGACCCTTGTTGACGGTAAACTCGCGGATGCAAAGTGAGGCTTGATGCTACGACACCACGGATTGATGGTGATTCTGATGCTGGTGCTGTGCTGCACCCTTGCGGCGGCCCCCCGGCCTGCGCCGGCATCTTCTGCGGTGAAAGATGTTTTGATTGAAGGCAATAAGAGAATAGAAGATGCGGCAATTCTGCGCGTCATTCAAACCCGGCAGGGAGACAGCTATGATCCGGACCAGCTCTCGGAGGATCTGGAAGCTATTTTTGAAATGGGCTATTTTGATGATATCCGGGTAAAGACACGGAGCGCGGAAGACGGGAAAGTGGTGATTTTCCGGGTCAAAGAAAAACCTACCATCCGTCGCATTGAATTTTCTGGCAACATGGTCTATGAGGATGCAGAGCTTGAGAAAAATCTTGATATCAGCACCGGCTCCATCCTCAATATTTTTCGGGTCAAGCGCAATATTAAGCAGATCGGGACCATGTATAAGGAAAAAAATTATCATAATACCACTGTAAGCTATGAGATAGAAGAGCTGGAGCATAACCAGGCCGTTCTCAAATTTCAAATTGACGAGGGCGAAAAGCTGCGGATCAGCGAGATCCGGTTTGAGGGAAACAAGGCGTATGACGATGATACGCTCAAAAAGAAGATGAAAACCTCTGAGCGCTGGTTTTTTTCCTGGCTTACAGGATCCGGAGACCTGGATTCCGAAACCCTGCGCCAGGATGTGATACGGCTGTCCAACTTCTACCAGAACAACGGATACGCCGAGGCCCGTGTAGGGGAGCCGGGGATTGAGTATGAAGAAGACGGCATTGTTGTGGAAATCAAAATCGAGGAGGGAAAACGGTTTAAAATGGGAGAGGCTGGTTTTGCCGGAGATCTGGTTTTCTCCGGGCAGAAGCTGCGTGAGAAACTCGCCTCTCCGGACAAGACCTACTTCAGCCGCGAGGCTGTCCGCAGCGACGTTGTAACGCTTTCGGATGCCTATGCAGATGAAGGCTACGCACATGCCGATATTTCCCCCAGGATTGAGAAGAATCCGGAGCAGGGGACCATTGACGTTGTCTTTCATATAACGAAAAACAAGCCGGTTTATTTTGAAAAAATTGTCATCGAGGGCAATACGAAAACCCGGGACAAGGTTGTAAGGCGCGAGCTCGAAGTCTACGAAGGCGAGCGCTACAACGGCTCCAAGCTGAAAAAAAGTGTGCGCGATCTCTACCGGCTCGATTTTTTCAAGGATGTCAAGGTTCGCCGGGAGCAGGGCTCAAGCGAGGATCAGATGGTGCTCAATATCGAGGTCGAGGAAAAGCCCACTGGTTCCTTCAGTGTCGGCGGCGGCTACAGCGCCATTGATGATCTCTACATGATGGCCTCCATCACGGAGAGAAATCTTTTCGGCCGCGGCCAGTATCTGGACCTGCGGGTGCAGGCCGGCGGCAATTCGCAGCAGTATGACATTACATTCCGCGAGCCCTGGCTCTTTGACATTCCCCTGTCGGCAACGGTGCAGGCCAACAAATGGGAGCGCGACTATGATGACTATGTCAGGGATTCCACCGGAGCCTCCTTCCGCCTCGGCTACGAGATTTTTGATTATACCAAAGTCTATCTCCGTTATGCTTTTGATGTAAGCGAGATAACTGATTGGGAAGAGTATTATGAAGATTATTACGAGGATCGGGGTTATTCCGGGGACTATGATTATTCAGAGCTTTATGAAAATTATTCCTCTAACTACTGGAACGTCTGGGATGAGGATGAATTTGTTGAGAGCAGTGTATCCACGGGTATAACCTATGACTCCAGGGACCGGCAGTTCAATCCGACCGAAGGCTCCAGGCACCGCTTTACAGTGGAATATGCGGGGCTGGGCGGCAATGTCGGATTCACCAAGGTGACCGGGGAAACCGGGTGGTATTTTCCCGTTATCTGGGATACGACTTTTTTTCTGCACGCAGAAGGCGGCTACGTGGATGAGAGCTCGGGCAAGATTTTGCCGGACTATGAACGCTTTTATCTTGGCGGGATCAATTCCCTGCGCGGTTTTGACTGGCGTGATGTCAGTCCTGAAACTGAAGAGGGCTATGACATCGGCGGGGACCGGTTTATTCAGTTCAATGTGGAATATCTGGTCCCGCTGTTAAAGGATCAGGGCCTGGTAGGGCTGGTTTTCTATGACACGGGCAATGCCTTTGACGGCGGGCCGATTGAGCTCGACAACCTTCGCCAGAGCTGGGGCTATGGCATCCGGTGGTATTCGCCCATGGGCCCGCTGCGGCTTGAGAGAGGTATGGTGATTGATCCCCGTGAGGATGAGGAATCCGCGCGCTGGGAATTTTCAATTGGCGGCAGCTTTTAAGGCAAAAGGAAAAAACATAGTTTGATAAGGGGGTAGTATGAGGTTAAGATTGTGCATCCTGGCATGGATGGCAATGATAACTGCGGCATTGGTTTTGCCGGCCCACGGCGCTGATATTGCAAAGATCGGTGTGGTGGATTTTCAGCGGATTCTCAGTGAATCCGAGGCCGGCAAAGATATCCAGGCCAGGATCCAGGCAAAGGGCCAGGGGATGCAGGGCGATCTTCAAAACCTTAAAAAAGAGATCGAATCCCTGGAGGAGGATTTGAGCCAGCGGTCTTCCGTGCTAAGCAAGGAAAAACGGGGGGAGATGCAGCGCGAACTCAATATCAAGCAGTATGATCTCAAATCCAAGCTCCAGGATTACAAAACGCAAATCCGCGAGCTGGAAAGCAAACTGATGAAGAAAATGCAGGAGCAGGTGCTTTCGCTGGCAGAAAAGATCGGAGAGGAAGAAGGCTATCTGCTGATCATCGAAAAAAGCGCGGCCGTTTATGCGCCCAGCTCCATTGATATCACTGATAAACTGATCCAGAAGTACAATGCCAGCTATTCCGGCTTGCAATAGCATGGCCGGGTGCTATGCCCGCTGATTTCTCCGGGTTTTTCCCGGAGCCTTGTTTTTTTGACGCTCTCCCGGTGCCCGGGAAAAGAGGCAGGTTTTATGGAAATTTCACTGTCTGATCTGGTGGCGGTTACAGGCGGAGAAATCGCCGGCGACCCCCGGAAAACGATTCGGGGTATCGCCCCCTTTGAAACCGCAGGCAGCAATGACATCACCTTTGCCGACACGGCAAAACTTTTAAAGAAGCTGGCAGGCTCAAAGGCGGGGGCTGTTATAGTGCCGAGGGATTGCAGCCAACCTGCGGGAACCAACCTGGTCTATTCGGATGCACCCCGTCTGGCGTTTGCTCGTGCGCTTTACTGGTTTTATCCCAAAAAGCGTCCCCCCGCCCCGGGAATCAGCCCAAGAGCCTGCATCGGCGGAAATTTTCAGGCCGGCCCTGATGTCTGCATTGGGGCCATGGCAGTCATTGAGGACAATGTAAGCCTGGGTGCCCGGGTCTGGATTCATCCGGGCGCAGTAATCGCTGAAGGCGTGCAGATCGGGGATGATACTGAGGTTTATCCCAATGCAACAATCCTTTCCGGCTGCAGGATCGGCTGTCGGGTGGTCATTCATTCCGGCAGCGTGATCGGGAGTGACGGCTACGGTTTTGTCCCCGAGCAAGGCCGCCATTTTAAAATTCCGCAGGTCGGCGTGGTGCAGATCGACGATGATGTGGAAATCGGGGCCTGCAACTGCATTGACCGGGCGACATTCGGCAGGACCTGGATTAAGAGCGGGGTAAAAACCGATAATCAGGTTCATATCGGACACAACGTAACTATCGGGGAAAACAGTCTTCTTGTGGCCAAGGTGGGGATTGCCGGAAGCGTCGAGATCGGCAGGAACGTGACCCTTGCAGGCCAGGCGGGAGTCGGGGGCCACATTCAGATAGGAGATAACGCGGTAATCGGTCCCCAGGCCGGTGTGACCCGTTCTGTCCCGGAAGGCCGGGTGGTTTCCGGAACCCCTGAGATGCCGCACCGGCAATGGCTGAAGGTATGCAGGATTATTCCCAGGCTGCCGGAGCTGAAAAAGCGGGTGGATCGCCTGGAGGCCGGGATGAAAAAACTGACCGGCAGAAGCGATGACAAAGAACAGGGGACCATATAAGCATGCAGGAGTTGGCGGCAGGCAAATGACGGATCCGTATGACATTGAAAAAATCCTGGCGGTTATGCCGCACAGGTATCCTATGCTCCTGGTGGACCGGATGCTCTCGCTTGAGCCGGGAGAGAAAATTGTGGCCGTAAAAAATGTCTCGGTTAACGAACCTTATTTTCAGGGCCACTTCCCTGGCAGGCCCGTTATGCCGGGCGTGCTTCTGGTTGAGGCTATGGTGCAGGCCGGTGCGCTGCTTTTATACGCCACCCTGCCGGAGGTGGACCCGGCCTCGATCTGCTTTGCCGGCATTGACGGTGCCCGTTTCCGGCAGCCCGTGGGCCCTGGCGACCAGTTGATACTTGAAGTGCAACAAACAAGACGACGATCCGGCGTTATCAAAATGTCAGGGCTTGCTTTTGTGCAGGAGCGGCGGGTTGCTGAAGCGAAATTGATGGCGCTTATAGAGGGAGAAAAATGATACATCCCACAGCAATAGTGGATCCCAATGCGGAAATTGACGAGGGCGTTGAAATCGGACCGTACTCCATTGTGCGCGAAAACGTGTCAATCGGCGCCAACTGTGTAATCGGCCCCCATGTTACCATTGATCCCTATGTGGAGATCGCACCGGCCTGCCGGATATTTCAATACGCCTCCATCGGGGCGGTTCCCCAGGCTGTGAGATTTCAGGGGGAGAAGACCTGGCTGAAAATCGGCAGAAATACCATTGTACGGGAATTTGCTACTCTGAACAGGGGCACGGCCTTTGGCGGCGGCGTTACAGAGGTGGGCGAGGAAAATTTTCTGATGGCCTACACCCATATCGCCCATGACTGCAAAACCGGAAAGGGTGTCATCCTTGCCAATAATGCCACATTGGCCGGTCATATAACGCTGGGCGATTACGTAATTGTCGGCGGCCTTGTGGCAATCCATCAATTTGTCCGTATCGGAGACTATGGTTATATCGGCGGCAAAGCTGCGGTGGTCAAGGATATTCCCCCTTATGTCATGGCGGCAGGCGACCGGGCCACGCTGCACGGGTTAAACAAAGTTGGCCTGAAGCGACACGGCTTTTCGGATAACACTCTGGCCCAGCTCAAAAAGGCCTACAGGATTATTTTCCGCATAGGACTGACAGTCAATGAAGCTGTGGAGCGGGTCCTTGCAGAGGTGGAAAACACTCCCGAGGTCCTGAATCTGGTCGATTTTATCAAGTCCACGCAGCGGGGAATTACTCGATAGATGGAGGCGATGCCGCAGAGAATCGGTTTGATTGCCGGCAACGGACGCTTTCCCCTGATTTTTGCTGAAAAGGCCAGAGAAAAGGGCTATGAGATAGCAGCAGTGGGCTATCATACGGAAACCGACCCCTCCCTGGCTGATAAGGTCGATGCCATGGAGTTTCTCTATGTCGGCCAGCTCGGAAAGCTTATCAAGTTTTTTAAGCGCCATTGCATAACTGATGCCGTGATGGTTGGAGGGATAAGAAAGCCGGGTGCGATAAGCGAGATCCGTCCGGACT
>JAWOFF010000009.1:0-18818 GCA_046482325.1 Desulfosalsimonadaceae bacterium | reverse complement strand
CGGCAAGAAAAATTGCGGTACAGGCGGCAAGGGCGATAATCCGGGCTTTTGGCAATACGGATTGTTTATACCTTCTGCCGACCTGGGCCAGAGGCATGCCTTGAACAGCGGAAGAATCCGTCTCCAGTTTTTTTAACGCCTTTAATATGGTGCTCAAGGCTTTATTTCCCCTGCATCAGCCGCTGTTGGGGACACCACCCGGAGGTGCCTGCCTGTCCAGCCTGGGAATCTCCAGGGACGGCGTTTCATTGTATAATACGATTTTTGTAAGCGGCCCCACATAGCCGTCTACCTTAAGGCGGTGTCTTGCCTGAATCGCCCGAACGGCATTGCGGGTGCGGCTGTTGTAAGCCGCGTTTATGGCAAGCTCGGAAAAGCCGAGATCCCGCAGATGCATCTTTAGCGTAATTATCGAATCCCCGGGTGAATCAAGGGGGACGGTGCCCTGATAATTGTAGAAGTTTTTCCACATTACATAAGCAACTCCGCTCCAATACTTTTCTACCTCCGCCCAGGATGCGGCAAGTGTCTGCTGTTTCGGGCCGGGGCTCAGCAAGAGAGAGTTGCTTCCGGCTTTTAGGACGGCAAGATATACCGGCCCTTTCTGATCCGGAACCTCCATTTGCAGAATGGCCGGAATATTCAGTCGCTCGACAAGTTTTAAATCCCCCTCTATGCGATGCAGAGAAAGCCCGTTTAAACGACTGACAAGCCTGAAATAGGCCGGATCATCTTCAGGTGCCTGCACCGCCGGCTCCGGCATTCCGGCACGCCGTTCCCAGAGGGAAAGCACGGAAGCCGCAGCTGCGGCCCTGGATGGGTTTTCTGTCCCCGCCTGCAGCAGCCGGATGATTGCAGAAGCGGATGCAGCCGATGAGAGCTCTGCTTCTTCAGCGGACACCGGCTTATCAGGCTTGTCAGGCCGGGGTGGGCTTGTTTTTGTTGTCTCCGTTGCCGCCGGCAGGCCTGCTTCCGCCCCGCTCTTTTCAACTCCCGCAGATTGCCGGCTGTATGGAATAACTGATAGAAGCCGGCTGGTATCGGCCTGATAAAAAAACAGGCCGATAAGCAGAAAAACTGCCGCAAAACCTGTAAGCGCGCTTTTTCCCCAATTGCCTAAAAAAAGCCGGCGGCGCCTCTCCCCGCGGCTGGCCAGCTCCTGCAGGGCTGTTTTCGCAATCCGTGCCGAGACCCTCTGTTTGTTTTCACTGTATGCGGCCAGCAGGGAGCGGTCACAGGCAATGTTGATAAGCCTGGGTACGCCGCGGCTGTAAGCAAAGATCCGTCGCACTGCAGGCTCCGTAAACACGCGTACCTGCCTGCAGGCAGCCAGGTGCAGGCGGTAACGGATATAGGCCCGCGTCTCCTTCAGGTTAAGCGGAAAGAGACGGCAGCTTACAGTAATCCGCTGGGCCAGCTGCCTTAACTCATGGGAATCCAGAATCTCACCCAGTTCCGGCTGACCTGCAAGAACGATCTGCAAAAGCTTTTCCCTGCTGGTTTCCAGGTTGGTCAGCAGCCGGATCTGCTCCAGCAGGGCGGGGGTCAAATTCTGGGCTTCGTCAATTAACAAAAGCGCCTTTTTGCCCCGGGCTTTCTGCCCGATCAAAAAACGGTTCAACTCATCAATCAGGGCGGCAGGGCTTTCGTAGTGGGAGGCAATGCCGAATTCCGCATTGACAGCCGCCAGGAGCTCGCAGGCGTTCATTTTCGGGTTGAAAATATAAGCGGTCTCCACCTCCGGGGCCATGTTTTCCAGAAACACCCGGCAGAGAAGGGTTTTTCCTGTGCCCACCTCTCCCGTCAACTCCACAAAGCCCTCTTCGCTCATCACCGCGTACTTTAGATGCGCCAGGGCTTCCTCGTGGCTCCGGCTGAGAAAAAGACAATCCGGCTCCGGCACAAGTTTGAAAGGCCGCTTTTTGAAACCAAAAAAATGCTGATACATTTACGCGTCCGTCAGATGCATGGAAGAAAATGTCCTTTCAAACTGTCCTGAATGGTCCAGGTAAAGCTGCAGCAAGCGGGAAATGGCTCCGGCATCCTCTTTTTCAAGGGCTTCTTCCAGGCATTTACGGGCATCCGAACGGCGAATACTCCGGATAAAACTTTTTGCTGCAGCTATGGCCGAAGGTGTCATGCTGAGTCTGTCCGCTCCCATGCCGACAAACAGAAAAATCCCCCTTGGATTAGCTGCAGACTCGCCGCATATGCTCACAGGCTTGTCTGCCTGACGGCATGTTGAGACGATATTGGCAATCGTTGACACAACAGAAGGGTGCAGCAGGTTATAGCGGCTGGCAACCCGCTTGTTGTTGCGGTCCACCGCCAGAAGATACTGAATCAGGTCGTTTGTACCGATGCTCACGAAATCCACATAAGAAAGCACGCGCTCCAGGATCGGAACAACCCCGGGAACCTCCACCATAATGCCCATCTGAATGTCCGGATCAAATGAAATGTTCTGCTGCCGCAGGTTTTCCTTTTCTTCCATTACGATTGAGCGGATCCGGTGCACTTCGGTGATGCAGGATATCATGGGAAACAGGATATTGGTATTGCCGAAGGCCGAAGCCCGCAGTATAGCGCGGATCTGGGTGCGGAAAATATCCTCCATGTCCAGGCTGATCCGGATAGAGCGCCAGCCAAGAAACGGATTGTCCTCGGCAGGCACTTCATAGTAGGAAAACATTTTGTCGCCGCCCGCATCAAAGGTCCGGATGGTGACCGTAAGCGGGGCAGTATTTTCCAGGATCTTGCGGTAGAGGGCTACCTGCTCTTCCTCCGTTGGAAAAGACTTGCGCAGCATAAAGGGAAACTCTGTGCGGTAGAGCCCCACAAAATCCGCCCGGTATTTGGCCACCAGCTCCGTGTCCGAGAGCAGGCCGATATTGGCCCCTACCTGCACGGTGAAATCGTCCTTTGTGGTGGCCGCAAACCCCAGTGTGGCAGCCATGTCTTCAATGGCCTGCTCACGCTCCTTGCGGCGGCGTTCATATTCCACCTGAATCTCATCCGGGGGATTGGCAAATACAAAACCGGAGCTGCCGTCAAGGATGAGATAATCGTTTTCCCGGACGGTGTCCAGAACCCCGTCAACCCCTATAACAATTGGAATTTCGAAGGATTTTGCAAGAATTACCGTATGGGATGTGCGGCCCCCGTTTACCAGGACCACGCCTTGCAGGTTGGTCTGCCGGATGGCGAGCAGATCCACGGGAGAGAGATCCGATGCGATCACAATTGTGTCCCGGCTGAAGGCCGGATTTTCTCCGTTTCCTCCGCCGATCAGGTTTTCCAGGACTCTCTGGCCTATATCCAGAATATCTGCGCTCCGGTCGTTGAGATAAGGATTTTCGATGGAGCGGAACATGTCGACATATTCATAAACTGTTTCCTTGAGGGCATATTCAGCACAGTTTCCGGACTCGATTTTGGAACGGATCTTCTGTTTAAGGGATTTGTCCCGCAAAAACATGAGATGGGCCTCAATAATGCCGGATTCCTCAGTGGAAAGAGCCTTTGCCTGCTCCGCAATGTGCTGGATCTGAGCCCCCGCCTTTTCAAAGGCCCTCTCGATTCTGCTGAGATCGGCTTCGCTGTCCTCGGTCAGGGTGCAATGGACCTGGCTGAAGCTGATATTTTCCGGCAGGTAGTGCGCATAGCCCTCGGCTACGCCGAAGGAGACCGACTCCCCCCTCAAATAATTGCGCTGAAACCTGCTTGAGGCCGAAGACGAAGTGCCGGCTGACTGCGATTGCCCGGACCTGCCGGAGAAGCTTTTCAATATTCCTGTATAGGCAACAGTGGCGGCAATCTGACTCGTAATGTTTTCAAATATCGGAAGATCGTCTTCTGTGATGCTGTCGGCGCTGATCGTCTGGATCACCAGCACGCCTATGGCCTGCTGGTGATAAATCAGGGGAAGACCGAGAAAGGTCTGATAGATTTCTTCTCCGGAGTCTTCATAGTACTTGAACCTGGAATGTTCGGCAGGGTTTACAACGAATACCGGCTCCATGGTTTCTAGCACCAGGCCGGTAAGCCCCTCGTTGCGATCCATGGAAATCGAGCCCACGACCTCCTTGTTCAGGCCCACCGTGGCGCGTAAAACAAGTTTTTCCTCCTCCGGATGATATACGTAAACCGAGCACACGTCGATGCCGCACCGATCAATCAGCATCTGTCCTATGCGCTCCAGAGAAACCTCCGGTCCCTCGGACTCGGCAATTATCTGAAATATATCCTGAAGCAAATGAATCTGATCACGTTGCATGGAACAAATATTCCCGTTCTTTCAAAGTCCTGTTGTGCAGCGAAAGCCCGACACAGCGTTAATACGTTTACCGGATACTTCTCTCCCCTGCTTAAAAATATCCGGTTTTGCGCACTGTTTCACGGAAATGGCGCCGTGCTGACTCCTCTCCGGCCGAAGGTTGCTTCTGAGAAGCTGCATGGTTCATGGTTCAAGAAAAAAGAACACTCAGTATCTCAGAGCCTAAATACGCAAAAAAATTATTTGCATAGCCTGGAAATACTTATGAAATCCTCATTGATCCTTTGCAAAGGTCAGCCTGGTTCCGGCCATATTCAGGATAAACCGGCCGGGAAAAGCCGCCTCGATCCGCATGACGGCCTGGCGGCCGGTACAGTGGGTGGGAATGATAAGGGCCGGATCAATCTCTTTTAAGGCATCTATCGTGGGCTGTATAACCGGCTCCTGGTCCGGACCGGACAGGTGGAAACCGCCCATAACTGCGTAAACCGCCTCCACCCCCGTAACCTTCTGGGCATAGCGAACGGTGTTGACAATGCCGGAATGCGCACATCCGCTCAGCACCACAAGCCCCTTTCCCTCAACAACAAAGGCAAGGGCTGTGTCGTCTTCGAAGCTGTCCTGCATGGCAACACCGTCCTTTTCATACCAGAGCGAAGGCGCGCCCTTCTCAAACGGGGTGATCCGCTCAATTTCGGATAGAAAAAGAGCCTGTCCATCAAGCATGAGATACGGCTCCGCGGTCTCAACCAGGGTGACTCCCGCTCTTTGCGCTTTTTCCCGGGTAAAGGGCGGAAAAAAGACTTTAAAGTCTTCGCTTATCTTCATATAGCGCGGATCGCGGAAGGCCTCCGGATGGAGCACCAGTTCAATGCCTGGTTTTCCGATCATTGCTGCAAGCTGTTCCATACCGCCGACATGATCCAGATGCCCATGAGAGATGGCGGTAATTTCCACCTTGGTCATATCAGCACCCAGCGTACGGGCATTAGAAGCCGCTCCGTGCTCGGAAAATCCGAAATCGAAAAGAAGGCTACGGGTTCCGCTGCCGGAGCCGATGCTGAGCAATGCGGAAAAGCCGTGCTCTGCCAGAATGCTGTTTTTTACCTCTCTTCCTTCCAGCGGAACGGCACGGTTTATAATATCCGAGTTGTCCCGGGCCAGTATGTCAATGTAGTTGTCCTGAAGGGTGAGCACTTCCACCCGGTCGACCACCTGGATTGGGACTGTCATCATAACCCCCTTTCCGCAGCCCGGCATCTTTTCATCGTGGTGAAAAACCCGGGGCTGCGCTTGTCTGCCTTTCCTGCCGCCATCGGCCAAAAAACCTTATTACATCGCACCAATTAAAATCAGTACAACCATGAGCATAGTCCCATAAACCGGAGGCGACAAGAAAAAATTTACCGCCACGCTGAAGGGTGTAACAGCCGGGCTACAGCTCCTGCAGAATCGCCTTTACCCGGGAACCCTCGGCGGAATCTCCGAAATGAGCCATAATATCGCGCATGGCCTGCATCTTGTTTTTGTAGCGGGAAAAATCGATGTTCAGGCTGATCCATTGACGGATCTCATTATCGGAGACCGTGCGCGGCAGATAGGACTCAAGTACTTCAATATAGCCGGAATCCGCATCGCTTCCGGTGCGCTCCAGGGTTTCCTGCGCGGATTTGATCATTTTCCGTATAATCTTTACAACTTCCGCATCCTCCAGCTCTTTTGCCTCCGAACGGCCGAATTCCCCGATAAGCACACGCAGGGCGTTTTTCTTTTCTTCATCCTTTGCCTTCATTGCTTCCCTGAGGTCTGCCCGGATTTTCTCCTGTAAACGCATTGGCTATCCCCTTTTTTGCAAAGTCTATGATGAGAGTGGAAAGAACAGGGTTTACGTTCATATATGGGCCCGCAATCTGAGTTCAACGGGGTGTGGATTCAGGTAAATCTGTTCCCTTAAATAAGGCTGCTGATACTTGCGGACGTAGTGGTTAATCAGCGTCAGAGGTACCAGCAGAGGAACGTGGCCGGCCTTATACTGGTCAAAAATTTCGAGCAGCTCCTGTTTCTCATCGGAAGAAAGCTGTTTTTTAAAATAGCCCATGATATGCTGGAGTACGTTGATATGCTTTTTCTCCGTGGTTTTGCGCCGCAGGGCGGCAATCAGCTGCTCTTCATAGCGGCTGAAAAGCTCATCGCGATCCATCTGCCGGGCCCCTGCAACGAGTTTTCCCATACTCCGGGCATTATCCGGACTGTGTGCCATAAGCAGCAGCTTGCTGCGGGAGTGAAAGTCCACCACGCCGCCGACACCCGGATTCTGACCGAGAGCCTCCCGCCACCGCTTCAGGGAAAAAATCTGTTCCATGAAATTCTCCCGCAGGCGCGGATCATGCAGGCGGCCCTCTTCCTCTACCGGCACAAGGGGGAAACGACGGGTAAACTCCCTGGCAAAAAGCCCGATCCCTTTCTTATCCGGCATCCCCTTGTCGTTATAGACCTTAACCCGCATGAGACCACTGCTGGGAGAGTCCTTTTTAAATATAAAACCGCACAAATTTTCAGCTTCCAGCTCCACAGCACGCCTTTTCGCCCATGTAAGCATCTGCTCCGTATGCTCGGTCCGGGATCTGCTCTTGACAAGCCGGGGATTTTCCGGATCGCCTTCAAGCCTCATGGTTTCCCTCGGTACCCCGAAACCCGCCTCGACCTCAGGGCATACCGGTACAAACTCCACATGCCGGCCGAGCGTGTCCCGAAGGAAATGATCCAGTTTGTGTCCCCCGTTCCAGCGCACGTTTTCACCCAGCAGGCAGGAGCTGATGCCGATTTTAATTCGCTCTGCCATACCCTCCTCCTCCTCTTTCGGCCTTTACCAGGACCGTTTTTTTTGCCATTTGGCAAAACGGGATTATAAATAAAAATACGTAGAAGAAAAAGAATAATATAGACGAGAAGAATACGGCTTTATTATGCATAAAAGTCAGGACAGGGGTTTTTGCAGACGGCATAAGCGATGACCGGCAATTTGCCGAAGAACCCGCTCCGGCCGGCGAACCCGGCCAATGACAACCCCTCATCCTCATTGGAGGTCATAAAGTGAGCACCAGCAAATCCCCCTCTGTTCTGCTGACCGGAGCCACCGGATTTATCGGCAAACGCCTGCTGTATAATCTTGATGCAAAGGGCTGGCGTGTGCGCTGCCTGGTGCGGCCTCAGGAACGGCTGGATCCCGCCATTGCCTTAAACCATGAACCAGAGGTGGTCTATGGTGACCTGTTGGACCCGGCCTCATTGGAGAAGGCCCTGGACGGCATGGACACCGCTTATTACCTGGTCCACTCCATGGGCGGCAGAAGTCTCCGGGAAATGCGCTCATTTGAAGAGCGGGACCGCACGGCTGCTGTCCCGGCAGGCCTGCTTTCTGCCGGAGAGATAAGCTTACATCCTGCCGCGTTCCCTGGCGATGCGCAAGTAGGTTTCCATCCCGTTTTCCGGCGGTGTATAGATATCCTCCTCTGCTTTTTTCACCAGTTCCATGGCCCCCGTTGGACAGGAAGATACACACAGGCCGCAGCCGATGCAGCGGTTTAAATCCACAAGCGCTGTCTGCTCGCCCAACTCCACTGCCTCCATCTGGCAGCGCTCTACGCATGTCCCGCAACCTGTGCAGATCTGCTCATCCACCTGCGCGTAAAAATTGCTTTTTACAGCCTCCGCAGGACTGGACTGTTTTTTCAGGGATCGGAGCATGCCGCAGCAGCATCCGCAACAACTGCACATTCCGCCGACATGCTTGGAGTTAAAAGGCTGCATAACCAGGCCGGCTTCGTCATTTTTTTTTATGATTTCCCTGGCTTCCTGCCTGTCAATATAGCGGCCCATGCCATTGTCCACATAGTAATGCGCATGAGAGCCGAAAAGAAAGCAGGTTTCCAGTGGCTTATCGCAGCCGCGTCCCGCCTTTCTCGCAGTGGTGCGGCATATACAGGGGGCCAGTGCAATGGTATTCTGGGAATCAATGATGCGGAGGGCATCTTCGTACGGGGCAACAGGCCATTCGCTGACAAACTCCGTATTAATTGGAATGGTACGCATGACCGGGGTATTATAGGATTGGAAGGTTTTTCCCAGAGCCGCCTCATAATAGGCGTCCAGATCAACGGCCAGCTCCCTGTCCACATGGTTTAACTGGAACTCATAAATTCCCACTACAAAAGGAACAGCCGCATACCGGACCTGTCCGCCCTTTTTCTGTCGAAACAAAAGGCCGCGGCCTGCCATGTCCTCCAGGTGGTCCGCAGTCTCCTTCCCGGGCAGCTCCAGACGTTCTGCCGCGGCCTCCGGGGTTTCCAGCATGGGAGTCATCATGAGGAACATGCGCGCATCTGCCGGAGTAAACAGTTTTTCCAGAATTTTCACCTCAACCCCTTCACTAGTGGCCGGAAAGCCTGTCCCCATATCATCGAGGCGCTGCCTGAGCTGTTCATAAACGGACTCCATGGTATACTCTCCTTTTTCCCCTCGTATTGCGAATTGGTTACGGCGGCAGGCCGCCCGGAGCATTTGTGGAAAAATAATAGGCAAAAATGTGGAAGGAGTCAACATAAAAGAGCGAGCGCTCGTTTTTGATATTAAAAAAACCAGCTCCCTAATCAGGCAAGCTGCGGGGATGTTTCAAGTATCCGGCGGGCAAGCAGATCAAAGACGTCTGCACCTTCACAGGCGGCTTCCTCCTTGCCGCCCGCCATATCCAGATAAGCCTGTGTCCGGTTCAGCTCCTCCCGGTCCATGCGGCGGTCAAAATACTTAAGCGAGTTAGAGCCGGTTTCGTAGACCACAAGCGGACCGAACAACACCGTCTGCCCCTGCTGCGAATACAATTCTCCCAGCACGAGGATTCCCGGCAGAGACATGGGGAGGGGGGGCGGTGCCAGATCCAGGATCTCGGCGAAGAGTTCCAGGGTTTCGCGAACTCCGGAGACATTTTCCCCCGGCAGCGCATCCCTGCCCTCTTTTGTTAGCCCGTAAATATCCGCCTCGCTCCAGGACAGATCCAGCCCCGCCAGGGATTCCCTATGCAGAACAGCAACCGAATCCGTGCCCTTGCTCACCGCCACGTCCTTATCATTCAATATCTTAAACATATTGGAGATACTTACCATCTCCCTGAGGGAGGGATTTTTCCGAAGCAGTACATCCGCTACAGTGCTGTGATATATCGCCAGATCGTTGTCCAGAACCAGAATACGTTCTGCCGAACTGTCCAGGGGGCGTTTATAAAACTCGAGCCCCCGGCCTGCATCCTTTTCATAGCCTGCTGTCAAAGCCAGAAACCGAATCGCCTCCCGGTCCACTTTTCTTCCGCTGCCTGCAGGCCCAACAGACAACTCCGCGCGCTTGGCCAGACTATCAATACGGATTTTCTGCTTCAGATTCTGTTTAAAGCCCACGTGGCATCCTCCCTTTTCTGTCCGGTATGCCCTGCTGCGTCTTATCCAGGACTATTATACAATCATCGCCGGCCTCCTCCGCCCATACCCTGACCTCCTCCGCCGCCCATGCCGCGGCCGCCCCGACCTCCTCCGCCCATACCCTGACCTCCGCCGCCGCCCATGCCGCGGCCGCTTTTTTTGCCGGTCCCGGCTTGAACCTTGTCCTCTGTCAAAGGCTCCAGACGGTTTTGCTGAAAGGCTTCAATCGCCTCTTTTATTGTTCCGCCGGAGCAGAAATAGAGCCGGATGTCCGAACTGCTCAAAGCCTGCGCTGCTTTCGGACCAATCTGGCCTGAAATCAACACCTCTGCTCCGGTATTCGCTATCATACTGGCTGTTTGTATTCCAGCTCCCTGCGGGAGTGCAAGATTTTTGGAATTGTCCAGATAAAGGGCATCGCCGCTTTCCGTATCATAAACAACAAAGCCGGAAGAACGGCCGAAACGCGGATTCACCTGACTGTCCATATCTTTTCCGTTAGCGCTGACAGCAATTTTCATTGTAATCCTCCATAATATTTTGCGGTTTGAAATAATATAATAATACAGCCACGGCGCACCTACAAGTGCTACAGCCGGAAAATTTGCACTTTGTTTTCATCCAGGGGTATTTTCAGTTGACAAGCAGTATGAATTGCTGCATACCAAAACTATAAAAAACAAAGAGTTATACTGCACTATAAATGGACCGAGAAAATCTGGACACAGGCTTTAGGAAGAGAGGGAGTGCATGCACGACATCAGGGCGGATCTGGATAAAAACAGAATCTACATAACTATTGGCAAAATCGAAGATGAAGAGGAAATGGCCCGGATTACGGAGAAAACCAAAACCGAATGCGTCAAGCTGAAAAAAGGCTTCACCTGCCTTACAGACCTTCGGAATTACGAATATCAGGATGAAATATTTGAAGAATACCTAAAACACGCCCAACAGGCGCTTCTGGATGCCGGCATGTCCAGGGTCGTCCGCGTACACCGGCAAGCGGGAATGCTGGGGCATTTTCAATTTGAAACCGTCTCCCTGGACCTGGGATATCGCGCCAGGAATGTAACCAGTGTTGAGGAAGCAGAACGGCTTTTGGATGAAGAAGGATAGCCGGAAAACCACTGAATTTTGTTGCAGGGCTTCTCTACGGGCCGGCAGCCGCTACCGGCAGACCCCTCCGGCGTATGCGGCAGCATTGCCGCCGGGCTCTGCGGCTTCCGTGCAATCTTTTCAGGCGAATCCGCCCGAATGATCACACCCCTCAGCTGCCGCCGTATCCGATTTTTATCTGGTCCCCGTCCACAATCACGGGAACGTCGCGTTTCCCTCCGGAAGCCCGAAGCATCTGATCCATGTTTTCCCGGCTGGCTTTTACATCTACATACTCATGATCTTTGTAGGCCTCACGAGCCCGCTGGGTGTAGGGTCAGCCGGACTTGCCGTAGATAATAATCTTTTCCGTCATTTCTGCTCTCCTTATGTTTACAGGTTTATACTTTTTTTATAAACCTTTCCATACGACACGGGATTGTCAAGCCGCAACAGTATCTACAGGCCCTGCTGCATCCATTTCCAACTTTAAACTGAAAAAATCTTTGCCGCCAGAGAAATCTTTTTTGGCTGCAGCTCAATTTAGGTTATAATGAATTTAAAAGGTACTTAACCAGGCATTTTTCCCAGCAGCAGATAATTGACGATGGTGCCCACGATATTAATAGGATTGGGAGGACAGCCGGGAATGTTGATGGTCTTCATTTTCAGCGCCTCCCCCACTCCCTTGTATCCGCCGGGGTTGGGAGCCGCAGCCTGCACGCCGCCGTAGCAGGCGCACTGGCCGATAGAAATTACGGCTTTGGCCCTCGGACAGACCTCCTTGGCTACTTCCAGGAAGGTGTGCCCGCCGATCTTGCCGTATACCCCGTCCTGCTTGGTGCTGATGGCACCTTCGCAGACGCAGATAAATTCGCCGTCGTACTTCTTGAGCGCAGACTGCAGATTCTCTTCGGCCTGGTGCCCTGCAGCCGCCATAATGGTTTCATGGTACTCCACGCTCAGCACCTCAAGCACGAGTTCATCCACCCACGGGTACATGGTGCGCAAAAAAGCCTCCGAACATCCGGTGCATTCCGCAAAATGCAGCCAGATCACCGGAGGGCGCCTGGCGGGCGCGGCAAATACCTCGGCCACCCCCGAGACCTGCGAGGCGGAAAGTCCCATGGTTGCGGTTAAAAACGTACAAAACTTCAACCTAAATTGAGCGATTTTTAAGTTTGCTGCAGATACAAGGAAGATGACTGTCAAGCTATAGGCAGCTATGCGAGACATCATCTGACGCGGTAGATGCGGTAAAATTGAAAATCCCGGAGGGTTTGAAATTTTTAAAACTAAAAATGGCTTAACTACCTTAAAATAATTCAGAAATAAACAGGTTTAAAAATTTGAAACGCTCAGTTCAGGCTGAATTTTGCACCCTGGAATATGCTATAGAGATTCCGCTCTGGCCGCGGCCACCACCGCCTGGCCGAGACTGATCCCGCCGTCATTTGCAGGCACGCGGGTCTGAGTATAAACCTGGAAACCTTTCCGCCCGAGGCCCTGGATGAGTCCCCGAAGCAGAATGGCGTTCTGAAAGGCGCCCCCGCTTAAAACCACCCGGTTTAATCCGGTCTCGTCCCGGAACCGGCTGCAAAGTTCGGCAAAAATCTGAATCAGGCTTAAATGGAACCGGGTGCTGACTGCTGCAAGACCCGCCCCGTTCTGCACATCCCTGGCCACCCCCCGGATAATGTCGTCAACTACAATCTGGCAAACTTCCCCCGAAATCAGCCGACAATTATACAAACAGGGATTTTTCAGGTAATTGGTGGTATCTGCAGCCCAACCTTCCAGTGCCATAGCGGCCTGGCCTTCAAAGCCTGCATGGTTACGGACTCCGGCAATGGCAGCCACGCCGTCAAAAAGACGGCCCATGCTGGATGTAAGGGGGGAGTTGATCCCCTTGGCCGCCATGTCCCTGACAAAACGTATTTTAGCGGGTTCTATAAACTTAAAAAGCGGCAGGTCCAACTTCATAAGCTCATCGCCAAACGCCTGGTATAAATAACTGACCCCCATGCGCCAGGGTTCCCTGACGGCTGCATCCCCGCCCGGCATGGGCGCGTAGGCAAGGTGTGCGAGACGTTGAAAGTTTGCCGGGTTGCCGGCAAACAACTCTCCGCCCCAGATACGTCCGTCGGTGCCGTAGCCGGTGCCGTCAAAAGCAAGGCCCAGCACATCGCCGCTGATGCGGTTTTCCGCCATGCATGAGGCGATATGGGCATGATGGTGCTGCACCTGAATCAGGGGCAGATCCTTATGTTCCAGGGCATAGCGCGTACTCAGATAGCCGGGATGCATGTCACAGGCTATCATCTCCGGTTCAATATCCAGAATACGCTCCAGATGGGAAATGGTGTGGGTAAAAAAGTCATATGTCCTGCTGTTTTGAAGGTCGCCGATATGCTGACTGACAAACGCCTGGTCCGCCTTTGTCAGACAAACCGTATTTTTGAGCTCCGCCCCGCAGGCAAGCAAGGGCGGCAGGTTTCTGTCGAGAAACAAAGGGACAGGCACGTAGCCCCGCGAACGGCGGATAAAGCGGACAGGTCCCCTGCTGACAGCAACGATGGAGTCATCGCTGCGAATGCGGATCCCGCGGTTGTGTATCAAGAAATAATCGGCAATGCCCGAGAGCCGCTCAAAGGCCTCCTCGTTGCCGATGACAATGGGCTCGTCGCTCGCGTTTGCGCTGGTCATGACCAAAGCAGAAAATTCATCCGTCAAAAGCAGATAATGCAGGGGGGTATAAGGCAGCATTACCCCGAAACTGGCGTTTTCCGGAGAAACGGCAGAGGAGAGGAAGTGCATGTCCTTTTTTTCCAGCAAAACGATCGGCCGCTGCGGCGATTCCAGCAGTTTTCTTTCCTCAGGGGCAACTGCGGCGAACCGGGTAATAGACTCCACGTCCGGCGACATCAGGGCAAAGGGCTTCTCCTCCCGGCCTTTTCTTTGCCTGAGTCTTTTCACGGCCTCATGGTTTTGGGCATCCACCGCCAGATGAAAACCGCCAAGTCCTTTCAGTGCCAGAATGAACCCGCGCCTTAAAAGACCTGCTGCCTGTTTTACCGGATCTTCTGCCTCCGCCTCGCTGCGATCCGCTGCCAAAAGCCGCACCTGCGGGCCGCAGCCCGGACAGGCGTTGGGTTGTGCGTGAAAGCGCCGGTCTCCCGGATCTTCGTATTCGACGCGGCAGTTTTCACACATGGCAAAATGTTTCATGGAGGTGTTGGGCCGGTCGTAGGGAACATCATCAATAATCGTATACCGGGGCCCGCAGTTGGTACAGTTAATAAAAGGATAGCGGTAACGCCTGTCCCGGGGATCAAACAGCTCGGCAAGACAGTCGGAACAGATGGAGATGTCAGGGGAGATGAGTGTACTCTGATCCTCCTGCTTCCGGCTTGAACAGATGGAGAAGTCCTTGCAGTGCTCGGGGGGAACGGAGTGGCTCGACACGGCTGTAAGCCGTGCAAGAGGCGGCGACTGTGTTTTTAAGGCCGCAGCAAAGCGGGAGATATCTTCCGGGTCGCCTTCCACATGGATCAAAACCCCCGCTGAGGTATTGGATACCCGGCCTTTCAGGCCCCGGCTCTTTGCGAGCCGATATACAAAGGGCCGGAATCCAACGCCCTGGACTATTCCGCTGATTTCCATCCGGCTGGCGGCAACGGAATCCGCAGCTCCGCTTGAAGATTGCACACTGGCGTGCGTTGCCATAAGCCTTTACGAACTCCTGTAATCCGGGCAGAACAGATATCGTACCCGGCTTTACCCGGTATTGTCTTCCTCTGCGAAAAAAGCCTCGCGAAGCAGCTCCAAAGATTCCATTGCAGTCTGCTCATCTAGCTTCTGAATGGCAAAACCGGCGTGTACGATCACATAATCGCCAATGCGGGCATCTTCAAGCAGCATCAGACTGACCTGTCTTCGAACGCCCTCAACATCAATAGTGGCAATATTGGATTGTATATCCACGATCCTGGAAGGAATCGCCAGGCACATAGGCTCTCGCTCCCTGCTCTACAGTTTGACTGGTCCGGCCGGGGGGATCGATCGGAAGCGCGCCAAACCTTGTTTCTGCAATAACACCGATACAGGAGATAAAATGCGGAAGAGAATCACCAAAGCTTCCGGGCTTTATCTATCACTTTTATAACATACTCCGCTCCGAATTGCAGCATTTTTTTAATATCGATCCCCTCCCGCTTCTCCGGGCGCGGCCCGCCGGCCTGCGGTGCGCGTCTGCTCAGGTAAATCGGGATGTCCTGTCAGTACCCCATCTGCGTAAGCGATATCTCTCCGCCGTAGCATACGTCCACGTCGCTTCCCCCGCTTCTGGGACGGGCGTGGATGTCCCCGGAATAAGAGTAACTTCTGTGAGTTTGAACAAAATCAAAGTCATGCGGCCGTTTTTCCAGACCGCAATGCCGGTGCCGCAAAACAGAATCAAAATCAAGAGGATGCGGCAGATTAATATTCCAGAACCTGCCGGCCGCGAGTTCTTTTTCCATAATCAGCGCAAGGATGGCCGCAGCATGATAACTGGTTGCCGCCCAGTCGATTTTGTGGCCGGCAGCTTGATATTGAGAGATGGCAATCGCCCTTGTGCCCATAATGGCGGCCTCTCTTGCAGCAGCTACAGTTCCTGAGGGGTAAACATCAGTACCCAGATTTGCTCCGGCATTGATGCCGGCTATCAACCAGTCGGCATCCGGGGCCATGACCTTAAGGGCCAGGCGGGCACAGTCCGCCGGCGAGCCGTCAACCACATATTCATGTGTGTCTGCCTGCCGGACGTAAACCTCTTCTTTCAATGTAATGCTGTGGCCGACACCCGACTGCGGGGCATATGGCGCAACCACCACAAGATCGCCAAGAGGTTCTGCCGCCTTACGGAGGGCCTCCAGCCCCGGGGCTTCATAGCCGTCATCATTGCTTATAACGATTTTCACCGTTGTTTTTGCTCCCTTCCCTCAGGCTGCGGCTCTATAGTCAGGCAAATAATGCCCGACGAAAATCCTGACAATTTATACAACTGCCAACCATCCCTGTCAATGCCGGCTCTCGCCATACATTGGAACCTAAACTGAGCGTTTCAAATTTTTAAACCTATTTATTTCTGAATTATTTTAAGGCATTTAAACCATTTTTAGTTTTAAAAATTTCAAACCCTCCGGGATTTTCAATTTAGGTGGAAATATTTTGATGACGGCCGCCGGCGTGTCTGATATAATACTTGATGCTTCAGGAAAAGCAAGGAGCGCCTCGCTACGAAGAGCCCCCATAACAATGGAATTTTGCCGAGTTATGAGCAGACCTGGAAAAGCGTTTGTTGCTGCACTTATCTTCCTTTTCGTTCCGGCAATTTATTGCAACTCCACCATTTTTGGAGACAATATCATACGCCTGAAAAACGGCCAGGCCATTGAAACGGGAAAAAACTGGCGAATCGGGGATAAAATCTTTTATACAGTTGAAGGCCGAACAGAAATGGTCTCCGCCTCCCGGGTTGCGGAAATAATAAACGGCAAACCGCGGCTTTCCAATATTCCCGCTCTGATGGGGCACTACTTTTTCCGGAGCCAAAAAGATTTGCTGGAGCTTCTCGGCTGGACCTTTATCGGGGGTGGGCTGGCAGCCCTTTACCTGCTGTCGGGCAGGGGAAAGAAGAAAAAAAAGAAAGAAAAGAACACTGCAAAAGCCAGAGCCGAACAAGCGGCAGGGACGGTGGAGTCCTTCCCCGCCGAAGAACATCTGCAGTTTGACTTCGCCCTGGATATTGTCCGCTTTTTTCTTGACGTATTTAAATACCAGACGGGCTCGCCGGAAACGGCTCCCGCCCATATTACTTCAGGCGAGAGCAATCCGGCCGGCAGAAACTATACTTACAAACTCCATGTACAGCACAGCGGCCGCTGGAAATCCCGACGCATGAACATTAGCCCCATAGGCGAGAAAAGCCGGAGCAAAAGCACCTGCTACCTGGTTGTCTATGACGCCCGTATGGTTGTCAAAATCCCCCCCAGGCCCCTTACGGATTTTCATCGCTATATGCAATATATTGAAAAAGAAAAACAGATCGCCGATAAAATAGCGCCCCGGCACTGTCTTGTCCCAAGTCTGGCAAGCATCCTGCGCCGGATCTACAAATTCCCGGACGAAGCCGAAAAAACCCGTGAACAAATCGAGCACAGATACCGGCTGCTGCTTGAGGATAAACCGGAGCTGAAACGGTTTGTTACCATAAACGGCTCACACGTCTATTTCATGGATGTTGCCAGATATTATTTCCTGGGCCCCGTCCTCTCTGATATCCATGACAGGCAAACCCCGCTGTTAAATGAAATGCTCAGGTATCCGGAGATACTCTGGGACATGCACGGATTCTACGGACGCTACGGCACAGATGCGGACGCTGTGCGGAAAAAAATGATCGAGGTCTACGAAACGTTTCTAAGCCGCCTGGCCGCGCTGGAGCCCTTTTGCCCCCTGGATGCCTCCACGCTCCGCGAAAGAGGACTTGCCTGGCTGCTCAAAACATCTGCCGGCGTGCCTGCAGAGGAGATAGGAAGGGATCTGCCCGCCGGTTTTAGAACTCGTTTTGCCCCGCTGCTACGGGAATTTGCGGAAGAAAACGCACAGACCCTGCAATCCTACCGGGCAGTTGTGCAAAAATACCTCAGCGGGGTTCTTTTCGTGAGAAACCGCCCCCGTATCAGCAGCCTTATCACCAGCCTGCTGGATCTTCTTGCCTGGACAGGAGAAAAAGGCGTGGCAATCCGGGATCTGAAGCCTGACAACCTGTCTGTGGCAGGCGATCCGGATAAGTATCCCATGTTCTTAAATTCCGCAAAGGACTATGCCCTGGGACTGATTGACCTTGAAACAGCAGTGGATTTCAGGCCGCAGGAGTTCAGCTCCTGCACTCAGCCGCTTCTGGGGGGCACGCTTTTTTATGCCACCCCCTCGCATTTTTTGCCAAACAAGATTCTGCAGAGCCGCTTCCATGATATTCGGCGCATTTTTTACCTGCAGGACTGGTTTGCCGCGGTAGCCATAATATTTGAAGTCATCACAGGAGCCTATCTGTTCCGCAAATCGGCCGGGGAGCTCAACAAGGCCTTGAAAACAGCAAGAAAAAAAGATAATCAGGATACTGCAGGAAAAAATCCCGTTCTGCAGCTTGCCAAACGCGAGTTCTGGGAGACTGCTCAGCAAGAATTCGACCAACAGTGCAAACGGTGCACAAATAGCATTCAGCCCATCACAGCCGCCATTCCCCTGGAATTCCAGCAGTGGCTGGCCTATGAACTGGAGACGACAGTAAGCCGGATCAGAAAACTTGCAGCAGCCTGCGTGCAATCCATGCCCGTGTTCCTCTCCAGCCGGAACAGGCAGCAGCTTCTGCAATACGGCCCCGAAGAAATTGCAGGCCTGATAAAAAAACTTGAGAATCCCAGGTATTACCAGCAGATCTCAGAGAAAAACAGGGATAAAGCAGTCTCGCTGCTCTGCAGGCTTCAGGGCCTTAGAAACGCAGAAAGCCTCGCTTTTGGCCACCTGCACACACTTGCCGGGCCGGTTTCACGTGTGCCGGCACAGGATATGATGGAAATGATGTTTCTGACGGTACACTACGGGATGCTGCCGGAGCAGAAAACCCCAAAGAAACCCGGGAGCCGGGACTCTGCCTTTCCAACACAACACTCATAATCCGAATGACGGAGGCTGCGGAGAAAACTCCCCTTGACATCTACTGGTATTTGATTACTTTCAGTTATGCTTGCCGGCTCTCAAGGGGGGGGAGGCTTTAAGTTGTTCCAGAATTTACTGACAAACGGAAATTCAGAGATGCAGACGGTTTTAAAAGGAATGACCCTGATCGACGGCACAGGGAAAGTAAAGAAAGACGCGGTTGTCGTATTCGAAAACGGGACTATTGCAGCAGCTGGCAGGGCCGACGAGGT
>JAWOFF010000061.1:0-27143 GCA_046482325.1 Desulfosalsimonadaceae bacterium | reverse complement strand
CGGGTTATGAGCCCGACGAGCTACCTAACTGCTCCACCCCGCATCAATTAAAAGTACATATATAACTAAAGTCAGAGGGTATGTCAAGGGATTTTATGAGAGCAGGGCGGACAATTTTT
Organism: Desulfosalsimonadaceae bacterium; assembly: GCA_046482325.1. GTDB lineage: Bacteria > Desulfobacterota > Desulfobacteria > Desulfobacterales > Desulfosalsimonadaceae > M55B175. Next base: position 27,024 of record JAWOFF010000061.1, on the reverse strand, counting down.
CCAGGAGCTGTTTTTCTTCCTGTTCCCTGGTTTCAGGGGACTTGTAGGCAATGACAACCTGTTTGCTGCGGCTGGTTTTTCCGGCGACCAGTTCGATGCTGGATTGGGGGATGCCTAACTGTTTGGCCAGAAATCTGACGCACATTTTGTTTGCCTTATTATCCGCGGGCGGAGCGGTGATGCGTATTTTCGCGGCTCCGTTGTAAATGCCCGCAAACTGATTTTTTGCGGCTTTGGGCTGCACGTAAAGGTATAAAAGCAGGCCGTGGTTTTTTTTTTCAACAGGAAGCATGAGCGTTTTGTTTGCTGAATGTATCTATGGATCCGACAGTGTGCCGCTCAGTTGGCGGTTGCTTCCCTTATCATGTCTTTGAGCCCTTCGTAGGTCTTTGTCCAGGCAATTTCCGGGTATTCCCGGGTTACGCTTTCCGGCGGCCGGAACAGAAAGGCGGCGTCCGCTTCTTTGAGCATGCTTATGTCGTTGTAGGAGTCGCCGAACGCGACAACGGTGAAATTCAGACCTTTTAGGGCCTGAGTGGTTTTTCGCTTGCCGTCTGTCTGCCTCAGTTTATAGTCTGTCACGGTACCGTCCTCGGCAACTTCCAGCGAGTTGCAGAAAAGCGTAGGCCAGCCGAGCTTCTGCATCAGGGGGCCGGCAAATTCGAGAAAGGTGTCTGAGACGATGATAATCTGATTGCGCTGCCGTATCCATTCCAGAAACTCCGTGGCTCCTTCCAGGGGGTCCATCTCCCGTATTACCGCCTGGATGTCCTGGAGCTTCAGTTTGTTTTCAGCCATAATGGAGAGGCGCTTGCGCATTAGCACGTTATAGTCGGTGATATCCCGGGTGGTCAGGTTTAATTCTTCAATCCCGGTCGCCCGGGCCACATTAATCCATATTTCGGGGACGAACACGCCTTCCAGATCGGAGCAGAGTATATGCATGGCACCTCGTGGCTTTTAAGGGCCGGCCTGGCGGTCAGCTTTGGTTTTCTTCAATTCGGATCAGTACAGGATCATTAGTGACCACATTAAGAGCCGCGATTTTTGCCAGGGCGGATTTTACATCCGCCTCGCGGGCTTTGTGCGTCAGCATAAAGATGGGGACGCCATTGTTTGATTTGCGCTCAATCTGATGGACGGATTTAATGCTGATGCCGTGCTCGCCCAGAATGCCCGCCACCTTGGACAGGACCCCGGGGCGGTCAAGGGCAGAGAGCCGGAAGTAGTAATGGGTGTAAATCTCCTCTATGGGGAGCACAGAAATCCTGCGGATGTTTTCCATCTGAAAGGAAAGCATCGGCACGCGCGCGCCGCCTCCTGAGATGAGGCTTCGGGCAATATCGATAATGTCGCTTGCCACAGCGCTCGCTGTCGGCATCATGCCGGCGCCGTGGCCGTAGAGCATCATCTCGCCCACGGCATCCCCTGTAATTGTCACCGCATTAAGGGTTCCATCCACCTTGGACAGCTGGTTTTTCTCCGGTATCATCGTGGGATGGACGCGCAGCTCAACCGTGTCATTTTCCTCATCGTATTTGGTGATGGCCAGCAGTTTGATCCGGTAGCCGCACTGGGCGGCAAATTCTATATCCATTGGCGTTATGCCGGAGATGCCTTCCATGTAGATGTCGCTGAAACTGCAGTCCATGCCGTAAGCCAGCGCGGAAAGCAGGGCCAGCTTGTGGGCCGTATCAATACCGTCCACGTCAAGGCCCGGGTCCGCCTCTGCATAGCCAAGCTCCTGGGCTTTAGCCAGGGCATCTGCAAATGTGGCGCCTTCCTCGGTAATCTTGGTGAGGATGTAGTTACAGGTGCCGTTTAAGATGCCGCAGATTGAGTAGATGCGGTTTCCGGCCAGGCTCTCGCGCAGGGTTTTGACAATGGGCATGCAGCCGCCCGCGCTGGGCTCAAATGCGATTGTCACCCCTGCGGCGCTGGCTTTTTCAAAAAGCGAAACCCCGGTTTCCGCAAGCAGCGCCTTGTTTGCTGTTACCACGTGCTTGCCGCCTGCAATGGCCGCGTGAATAAGATCCAGGGCGGTGCTTTTGCCGCCGATCAGCTCGATTACAATGTCGACCTCCGGGTCTTCTGTCACGTCGCTGGCGCGGGTGCTCAGAACACCCCCGGCCAGGTTAAGCCCTCGATCTTTTTCAATGTCCAGATCCGCCGCCCGCCTGATGACCAGTTCCGCCCCCAGGCGCCTGGCTATCAGGTCTTTATTCTCGGTCAGCAGCCGCGCAACTCCGGTGCCCACCGTTCCCAGTCCAAGAATCCCGATACCGATCTGCTGCTTCATGATTACAAAATCTTTTTGATTCCACGGACCGCCTGCTTGATCCGCATGTTGTTTTCAATCAGGGAAAAGCGCACGTATTCATCCCCGTATTCACCAAAGCCGATGCCTGGAGAGACCGCCACCTTGGCCTCCCGGATCAGGAGCTTGGAAAACTCCAGAGAGCCCATGGCCCGGTATTGCTCCGGGATTCTGCCCCAGACAAACATGGTGGCCCGGGGGGCGGGAATGTTCCACCCAATCCGCTCCAGACCCCTAATCAGGGCGTCTCTGCGGGAGCGGTACGTCTCGACGATCTCTGCGACGCAGTCCTGCGGGCCGTTTAGGGCAATAATGCCCGCTATCTGTATGGGCTGGAAGATGCCGTAATCCAGGTAGCTCTTGATCCTGCGAAGTGCATGCACCGTCTCGGGATTGCCCACGCAGAAGCCGACCCGCCAGCCCGGCATGTTATAGCTTTTGGAAAGAGAGAAGAACTCGACTCCCACATCCTTTGCCCCCCTGGCCTGCAGAAAACTGGGCGGCCGGTATCCGTCAAAGACCAGGTCCGCGTAGGCCAGATCGTGAATCACCAAAATGTCGTGCTCCTTGGCAAAATCCACGATCTTCTGGAAAAAGGCAAGGTCCACGGTTTCCGTGGTCGGATTGTGGGGGTAACTGATGATCAGCACCTTGGGCTTGGGCCAGGTCTGCTTGGTGGCGTTTATGAGGTTTTCAAAAAAATCGTGTTCCGGCCCTACCGGTATCCCCCGGACATCCGCACCGGAAATAATGGCAGAATACGGATGGATGGGATATGTGGGGTTGGGCGCAAACACCACGTCTCCAGGGCCTATGGTAACCAGCATAAGATGCGAGATGCCTTCCTTGGCCCCGATTGTGGCAATGGCCTCGTTTTCCGGGTCTATATCTACATCGAAGCGGCGTTTATACCAGTCCGAAATGGCCATCCGGAGCTTCCGGATGCCCATTGAAGCGGAATACCTGTGGTTCTGGGGCTTCTGCGCCGCCTCTAGCAATTTATCCACTATATGCTTCGGGGTTGCCTGGTCCGGATTCCCCATGCCCAGATCAACTATGTCTTCGCCTGCATGGCGTGCATCCATTTTTGCCTGATTTACGGCTGCGAAAACGTAGGGCGGCAGCCGATCCAGTCTTGCAAATTTTTTCATAACAGCCTCTTGCTTTATTCCAGAAGAAAAACGGTATATGATTAAGATAGAGCCGCCGCGTCGCCGCATTGGATAAGGGCATGTGCGGCCCGGCGGGTAAAAGCCTTTTTCAGGTAATGTTTTGCATAATTACACCAATGCCGCGGTTATGTCAAAAAAATTGTTTTGACATAACCGGCGCCCTACGGTATTAATTCCTATTTTTCCAGCTACTGTAAACAGACAGCTATGCGGGACCTCATCTGATGTAGCAGATGCGGTTTAAAATTTGAAACACTCGGTTTAGAAGGAATTAACCTACAGGCTGGTGGGCCAGATGAACGATTCAGATAAATCCTTAACATATGCAGGGGCGGGTGTCGATCTCTACAAGGCGGACAAGTTTGTTGATTCCATAAAAAAGATTGCTGCCAAAACCCCCCGCTCCGGCGTTATGGGGGAGATCGGCGGCTTCGGCGGGCTCTATTCCCTGCACACTGAAGGAATGGAAAAGCCGGTTCTTGTGAGTTCCACGGACGGCGTGGGAACAAAGTTAAAGATCGCCTTCATGATGGATAAGCACGACACCGTGGGCATTGACCTGGTGGCCATGTGCGTTAATGATGTGACGGTCCAGGGCGCCAAACCTTTGTTTTTTTTAGATTATCTTTCTATGGGTGCTCTTCGCCATGAGGCGGCTGTTCAGATTATCGAGGGCATTGCCGAGGGCTGCAATCAGGCCCGCTGTTCGCTGATTGCCGGCGAAACTGCTGAAATGCCTGGTTTTTACAATGATAATGAGTATGACCTGGCCGGATTTGCAGTGGGGATCGTGGATAATGCGAAAATCGTCGACGGCTCCGAGATCCGAATGGGCCATAAACTGGTGGGTATTTCTTCCTCGGGGCTTCACAGCAACGGCTTTTCCCTTGTGCGCCAGATTTGTTTTGACAGGCTGGGTCTTAAAATAAACGATCATATCCCTGAGCTTGGCATGGAGCTGGGCGAGGCCCTTCTTGCGCCGACCCGTATCTATACGGACCTGATCCGGCGGCTGGTGAAAAACCTCCCTGTCCACGGCCTGGCCCATATTACAGGCGGCGGGCTGAGCGATAACATTCTGCGAGTGGTCCCGGCAAGCTGCGGGATTGAGATCTTTAAGGGTTCCTGGGATGTGCCGGCCATATTTCCCTTTCTGCAGAAGGCCGGCAATGTTGCTGACGAGGAAATGCGGCGGACTTTTAACAACGGCATCGGTCTGGTGGTGATCGTTCCGGAATCTGCAGCCCAGGATGTGGTGGAGCAGGCTGCGGGCATGAATGAAAAGGCCTACATTATAGGACGGGTTGTGAAACAGTCCAAGAAAAACAAGCAGCGTATCCAGTGGGTGAGCCGTGGGAAATCCGATTAAAGGATTTGTGTTCCTGTTAAGCCGCAGTGCTTCCCGCCTGCTCTCCTGGATTGCCCGGGGTCAGCAGGGAGCCGGCCAGTGTCGGAGCTGAGCGGTGCCATCCAGCCGGCCCGGGTCGGGCGGCCGCAAAAAGGGCCGATAGAAAGCGGCTCCGTTTCCGTGAATTATTCCGGATGTAACAGGGGGGTCCCGCCCCCGACTTTCCTTTTCTAATGAAGATTCTGGGTATTGAAACATCCTGCGATGAGACTGCCGCGGCTGTGGTGGAAAACGGCTCCCTGGTGCTGTCTTCCGTGGTCACCTCGCAGGTGGCCGTGCATCATCCTTACGGCGGAGTGGTGCCGGAGCTTGCATCACGAAAACATATTGAAGCTATTGTAACGGTGGTTGAGCAGGCGCTTGAGAAGGCAGCCATCAGTGAGTCAGATTTGGACGGGGTTGCCGTTACACGCGGGCCCGGACTTGTGGGCGCCCTTCTCGTGGGGTTTAACTTTGCCCGGGCTTTTGCCTGGGCCAGGGCAATTCCATGGGCGGGCATCGATCACCTGGAGGCCCATATTTATTCAGTGTTTTTGTCCGAGACCCCTCCGGGGTTTCCCTATACAGCGCTGCTTGCCTCCGGCGGACACACCAGCATCTATCATGTCACCTCCCACCGCGATATGACCTGCCTGGGCCAGACCCTCGATGATGCAGCCGGCGAAGCCTTTGATAAGGTGGCCAAAATGCTGGGGCTTGGCTACCCCGGCGGCAGCGTTATCTCCGAGCAGGCACGCAGGGGAAGGGCGGGAAACATACAGCTCCCGCGCGCCTATATGGATAAATCCTCATTTGATTTCAGCTTCAGCGGCGTGAAGACAGCGGTCAAGCGCTTTATTCAGACCCATCCGGATGAAAGCCGGGAGCTGATTCCGGATATTGCGGCAGAATTTCAGGAGGCGGTGACAGATGTGCTCGTTTATAAACTGATGCAGGCTGCAGAATCCTGTGAGTGTAAAAATATAGCGCTGGTGGGCGGCGTTGCCGCTAATGCCCGCCTGCGGCATCGGTTGCTGCAGGCGGCGGAAGAGGCCGGAGCCCGCCTTTTTGTCCCGGAAATTGCCCTGTGCGGCGATAATGGAGCCATGATTGCAGGCCTTGGCTATCACGTGCTCAGAGGCAAAGCAGCGCGGGAGGATGGCCTGCAGATGGATGTGTATTCAAGGGCTGCCCGAAGATAGTTGATATTTGCGCACAGCCTGGTTGTGCGCGTTAAGAGTTTTGGAGAAATAATGTGTCCGGTCCGGTTTGGCAACAAAATAGAGGTAGCTGGTATCAGCCGGGTAGAGGGCGGCCCGGATGGCCTCCCTGCTGGGATTTGCAATCGGGCCCGGCGGAAGGCCTTTGATCTGGTAGGTGTTATAGGGTGTATGGGTGTTTAGATCCGAGCGGGTAAGGTTTCCGTCAAAGTTCTGGATCCCGTAGATTACAGTGGGGTCGGTTTCCAGGCGCATGTTTTTGTCCAGCCGGTTGTGAAAAACAGAGGAAATGAGCGGCCGCTCCCGTGGAGTGCTGGTTTCCTTTTCGATAATCGATGCCAGGGTAAGTACCTGGTGCATGGAAAGCCCGAGTTCCTGCGCCCGTTTTTCCCATTTGGCGGGAATGTTTTGGCGCATCTCTTCTGCCATGGTCTCAATAATCTTTTCCGCGCCGGCGTTTCTGGCAAAGCGATAGGTGTCCGGAAAAAGATAGCCCTCTGCCGTATCTGCCGGGATGCCAAGCTTTTCTGTAAACTCCGGGTCACTAGCTGCATCCAAAAAGGCCTCTTTTCCTGTCAGTCCTTTCTCCTCCAGTATGGCGGCTATTTGTTCGATGGTATAGCCTTCCGGTATGGTTACTTTATGCAGGACCACTTTTCCACTATTGAGTGTTTTCAGAAGGGCAAGCGGTGTCATCTGCCCGGAGATCCTGTATTCTCCTGCCTGGATATTGCGGGCCATTTTTTTCCATCGCGCGATAATTTTCAATCTCAGCGGGTGCCGCACCAGCCCGGCGGCTTCAAGGCGGGAGAGAACGGCCTGGAAGCTGTCTCCGGTGTGGATGGTAAAAGTGGCGTCCTGACTTTTGTTTGCCCGGATCGGTGTATGAGCGTAGCGGTACAGATCCGCGATCCCGCAGGCAAGGGCGGCGGCACAAACGAGAAAAGCCGCCAGTGCGCCGGTTGCAAGTTTTTTCCGCATAAAACCTCTGGTATTTCTGTTCCTGTAATTCTTTACGGCTGCAGCAGAGCTTGCTGATGCCGGTTTTATCCTTACATTATAATCTAAAACCTAAACTGAGCGTTTCAAATTTTAAAACTATTTATTTCTGAATTGTTTTAAGGTATTTAAACCATTTTTAGTTTTAAAAATTTCAAACCCTCCGGGATTTTCAATTTTACCGCATCAGATGATGTCTAGCATAGCTGCCTATAGCTTGACAGTCATCTTCTTTGAAGGGGAGCAGAAAAACAATGAGTGAGAAAAGAAAAAAAGATGAGAGCTACAAGGGCTTTGAGCAGGGGCCCATCCGTCCGCCGAGCGAGGCCTATAGTCTGCTGATCAGGGTGACCCGGAACTGCCCCTGGAACAAGTGCAAATTCTGTCCGGTTTATAAAACAGAGAAGTTTTCTCTGCGGCCGACCGAGCATATAAAAAAGGACATCGATACGCTCCACCGTCACGTTCAGGCTCTGCAGCAGATGAGCGACGGGGCGGGCCGTATATCACGGGAGGATATAGACGCTTACAATGCCGGACTTTCCCCGCAGGATCGCCAGGCCTTTATGGCCGCCCTCAACTGGTACGCCGCAGGCATGGAGTCGGTTTTTCTTCAGGACGCCAACACCCTGATCATTAAACCGCAGGATTTGATTGAGATACTATGGTATTTAAAAGAGCGGTTTCCGTGGATTGTTCGCATTACATCCTATGCCAGGTCCAGGACAGTGGCCAGGATAGATGAGGCGGATCTCAAAGAGATTGCCCGGGCGGGATTGAATCGGATTCACATCGGCCTGGAGTCAGGATCGGACGATGTGCTGCGCATGGTACGCAAGGGTACGGACAAAGCCTCGCATATCAAGGCCGGGCAGAAAGTGGTAAGTGCCGGCATTGAGCTTTCCGAATACATCATGCCGGGACTTGGCGGGAAAGCGTTTTCCCGGAGCCACGCCCTGGAGACGGCGGATGCGTTGAACCAGATTAACCCGGACTTTATCCGGATCCGCACGCTTGCGATCCCGCAGAGCGTTCCTTTGTATGAGGATTATCGGGCAGGCCGCTTTGAAAAGCTTACCGACTATGAAGCGGTCCGGGAACTACGCCTGCTTCTGGAAAACCTCCAGGGAATAAGCAGCCGGGTGCGAAGCGATCATATCCTCAATCTTTTCCAGGATTTTGAGGGACGCCTCCCGGATGATAAGTCCTATATGCTCGACAAGCTCGACGCTTTTCTTCGGATGCCCGCCCGGCAGCGGATGCTATATCAGGTGGGACGCCGCATGGGGCTGCTCAACAGTTTGCGGGACCTCGAAGATGACCGGCTTTCCGGCCAGGTTGAGCAAACCTGCGAACAGTACGGCATAACGCCGGAAACCGCCGATCAGGTAATTGATGAATTGATGCAGCGCTTTATTTGATGCTGGAAGCTCCCCCGGATAACAGCGAAACTGCCGGAATTTATGTGCATGTGCCCTTCTGCAGGCGTAAATGCCCATACTGCGACTTTTACTCCGTTACAGACACCGACTGGATCGGGCCGTGGCTGGAGGCTCTTCTTGGCGAAATCGACATGGTCCGGGGGTTTTCTTATCCCGTGGATACGATCTATATCGGCGGCGGCACGCCTTCGCTGCTCGGCGGCCGGCAGGTGCGGATGCTGCTGGAAGCGCTTTTCCGGAAGTTTGCCGTCTGCCGGGCGCCCGAGATAACCCTGGAGGCAAACCCGGCAACGGTGGACAGCTATCAATTGAAGAGCTATCGCGACTGCGGGGTAAACCGGTTAAATATCGGCGTTCAGTCATTTCGCGGGGAGGCCCTTGATTTTCTGGGCCGCATTCATTCCGGCCGGCAGGCGGCCGAATCCATCCTGGCCGCGCAGAAGGCGGGTTTTGTCAATATCGGCCTGGATTTGATCTACGGCCTGCCCGGCCAGACAAAAAGCGTCTGGCAGCGGGATCTGAAGCAGGCCCTGGCTTATTCTCCCTCCCATCTGTCCTGCTATCTTTTAACCTACGCACCGGGCACGGAACTGGCAGAAAAGCGCAGCCGCGGCGAGGTGACAGCATTATCGGAGAGCGCCTGCAGCGAGCTGTTTTTTTATACCCACGACTTTCTCTGCGGCCGTGGCTGGAGGCATTATGAAGTCTCAAACTTTGCCGCCAGTGATGAGCTGCGTTCGCGGCATAACATGAAATACTGGCGGTCCGCGCCTTATATCGGGCTGGGCCCGGCGGCCCATTCCTGCGTGCCGGGCAGACGGTGGTGGAATCCGGCCTCCGTTGCCCGATATGTAAGGGGGGTTGCGGCCGGCCGGCTCCCGGTGGAGGAAGAAGAGGAGCTAAGCCGGGAGCAGGAAATGATTGAGACTTTATACCTCGGGTTGCGGCACATGGAGGGGATTTCTGTAAAATCCTTTGAGGACAGGTTTCAAACCGATTTTTCCGCACTGTTCCAACAGGTCCTCCCCGGGCTTCAAAGGGCCGGTTATCTGATTTTTTCCGGGGGCAGATGCGCCTTGTCGCGGGAGGGAATGTTGTATGCGGACGGTATTGCCCGGGCGCTTATAGAGCAGATATAGCCGCATTCCGGGCTTTTCTGCCGGCATCAGGTGGAAAGCGTCTTGACCAGCACTCCGATATAGTATCTGGCATGGCTGATGTGGGCGGCCATGTTGGCCCTGTGGTTTGCGAGGATGCCGTTTAAGTCCCCGTCGGTTACAAACAGCCAGGGATCCATTGCCGCTGCATGATGGGCGGATTCCGTTGCGTGGTGCAGAATGTCCGCGGCTCCGCGGACCTCCATAAGCTGAGCGAACTCATCGCCCACAGCATGCAGGATGGGAACCATGGCATGGGCCACGCCCTTGGCATAATAGAAGTAATTGTCCGCCTGGAACGAACTCACCGGCTCCCCGTCGTCCTCCTTCTGTTTGACCAGGTTTTCGTCGCAGCTGCCCAGCAGTTCCTCAAATGACTGCAGAAGCGGGATCAGGCTGTCCGAGCGGGTAAAAAAGAAGGCCTGGCCTTTTCTCAGCTGCTGCCTGTATTTTTTCAGCTCCCCGATAGCCTCGTTGTACTTGGATTCCGCAGAGGGCATCCAGTAACTGTCCGAACCGATCATGAAAGCGTTCATGGCGTTTTCCAGATGGGGGTTCAGGGCGGATGCACTGCCGGGCCGCGAAATTTTTTCCGTAAGGGCGACCGTGGCCCGGCGCGTTAGCTCCAGGGTGCCCCGCTGCATTTCGTTGACGTTGTCCGTGATATTCAAAATGTCATTGGGCCGCCAGCCCCAGAAGCGCTCATTTAATTCATAATTAATGGGGTATATCAGGGCATCGACAAAATATGCCCCCTTTGTTTCATACGAGGAAGGATCCGGGCCGGGTGGAGCATGGTGGGCGCCGCCGTGTTCGCCGGAGTCCTCGCCGTGTTCGGCTGAGTCCGCGGGATGTTCGGCGGTTTCGTGGCCGCCTGCTGTGTGCCCGGAGTCCGCCGCCTCCTCTTTGGCCGGGTGCGCTTCTGTACCGCCCGTTTCCCCGCTGTCATGCGCTGACGGCTCCGTGCTCTCTGCAGACTCTTCTGCGGCTTTTTCCGGCCCGGCAGCCGGCCCGCTGCCGCCGCCAAGGGTTCCGCTCAGCCAGGAGATGGCCCACAAAAGTGCAGCAGCAAGGACAAGGGCTGCCAGGATGCGCAGCCAGGCGAATTTTATAAATTCCGGGCCCTGTGCCTCTGTGCCCCTGTTATTGATTGTATCCCCCATCTTGCCTCCTTTGCCTGCAATTATCCGGAGCGGCGGAGTTTGCGGCTGTCGCCTACCCGGATGGTGATATTGGCCGAATCGAAATATTCCAGCAGCGGAATGGTGTATTTTCTTGAAGTCCCGGTCATTTCTTTAAACTCCGGCGTACTGATTTCCCCGTTGGATTGGATATATGCCACAAGCCGCTTCTGCAAATTATCAAGAGCCTCTGCATGAAAGAACAGGTCATCTTTTGCCTTGATCAGCCTGCCTTCCTCGACAAGGTGCATAATGATATTTTTAGCGGTTTCGGACCGGAGGTTCAACCGGTTTACCAGGTCTTTAAATACAGGCGGCTGCAGCCCCTCCCGCCGGAAGACGTCGAGGATTTTCTTTTTTATATCGGATTCATCCTCGGCCAGGCGCACCTCGTGGTCCGGCAGCCGGAGGTTGTTTTCCGTCTGGCAGATTGCCTTTGCCTGCACCATCCGGTGGATAAGCTGGTTAAACAGTTTATTGCTGAGAACCGGCGGGAATTTGGATTTGAGTTCCCCCTTCGGCATACCGGCTCTTAAAGGGTGCTTCCGGTGATAGTCCTGCAGCCGCCCGATAGCTTCTTCCGTGAACTGCTCCAGGGTCTGGTGATGGATGTAGCGCTTGGGGTCTTTGTCTGTTTGGAGCACAACCTGCCTGGAAAGAAGCGATTGAAGGGCATTTTCGAGTTGGTTGCCCGACAGGTTGGTCATCAGCACAAGCTCCGGCAAAGAGAGCTCAAAAAATCCTGCTTCCTGGAGATGGAAGTTGATCAGGGTCTCCGGATCATCTGTCAGCAGGTTCTGAAGGCGCTCTACTACCCGGCTGCGGTATCTTTTGTGTTTTCTGGGAACAGGGTTTAAAATGCGCCCGCCGCCCAGCGTGCGGACCGGGGAGTAACTGCGCAGGACAAAGCGGTCGTCTCGCACGCAGGCCACGGGAGAATCGAGCCGGAGCTGCACGATGGCCTGCTCGCCCGGGATAAGGTCTTCGCGGTCGAGCAGGATCACATTGCAGCCGATTTCGCTGGTGCCGGTATGGAGGCGGACCTGCTCCCGGTTTTTGAGCGCCTTTTCATTGCTTTCCAGCAAAAGCAGCTCCATGTCCAGCATGTAAGAGGAGCGCAGGGTATCGGGCCTGGCTATTACGTCGCCCCGGTTGACCGTGCTTTTCTCTATTCCCTGGAAATTCACGGCCGTTCGCATGCCTGCTTCCGCCTGGCTTACCGTCTGGTCATGCACCTGCAGGCCCCTGACCTTGGATTTGATGCCCGAGGGGTAGATCATGACCTGCTCGCCCGTTTTGATTTTACCCGATATAAGGGTTCCGGTAATGACCGTGCCGAAGCCCTTTATGGTGAATACCCGGTCTGCCGGCAGGCGTAACAGGCCGGTGGGCTCTCTGTTCGGAACCTGGCTGCAGTATGTATCCAGGGTCTCCAAGAAATCGTCGATTCCTTCGCCGCTTACTGCAGAGACCGGGACGATGGGGGATTTTTCCAGAAAAGTGCCGGCCGAGAATTCTTTTACGTCCTCGGTCACCAGCTCCAGCCATTCTTCATCCACCATATCGGTTTTGGTCAAAACGACAAAGCCGTATTCCACTCCCAGCAAATGGCAGATTTCCAGATGTTCTCTGGTCTGGGGCATTACGCCTTCATCCGCAGCAATCACCATCGCCACCACGTCAATGCCCGAGGCCCCTGCGACCATGTTTTTAACGAACTTTTCATGGCCGGGTACATCCACAACCCCCGCATGGATGCCGCTGGGAAGATCAATGGAGGCAAATCCCAGTTCAATGGTTATGCCGCGTTGTTTCTCCTCTTTCAGGCGGTCCGTGTCTGTGCCGCTTACCGCCTTGATAAGGGTTGTTTTGCCGTGGTCGATATGGCCGGCTGTCCCCAGGATAATCTGCTTCACGATCTTGCCACCTGTTGCGTTTATGATTTCCGCTTGCGGAAGTATTCAAAAAGATAGGACAGGCCTACCAGAACAATGGCCAGGCCGATGATCATGGCAATGCCGGCGCCGGGCCGGAAAATCCGGCACAGGAAAAAGGCCAGCACACCGCCCAGTACCGCGCGTACAATAAAAATCTGCAGGTGATTCACAAAACCCCCGATTGCTTGCGGTTTGAATAAAGATTTGTAATAAAAAAGGCAGATAAGGTCAATACCTACTTTGCCTTAAAAAGGCCTGCGGCCTGCACAGGGCGCTCCAAAAAAATTCTTGAAAAGCCGCCGCTGCTTTGTTAAAAATATTATTTTTACGGTGAGAGTAGCTCAGTTGGCAGAGCACCAGGTTGTGGCCCTGGTGGCCGTGGGTTCGAGTCCCATCTCTCACCCCATTTTCAGCAACAGGCGCCCGTAGCTCAGCTGGATAGAGCGCCGGACTTCGAATCCGTAGGCCGCAGGTTCGAATCCTGCCGGGCGTGCCATATAAGGGCTGGATAAAGAGAAAAGGTTTGGCTCGCCGCGGGTCAGACCTTTTTTTACGAAAGGATTTGCCATGCCGTATTTTAAGATTGAGACCAACCGCGAAATGGATGATTTGTCGCGGGAGACGTTTTTGAGCGGCGCGACCGGCTTTGTCGCCAAGCTCCTGGGAAAACCCGAGGAAAGCGTGATGGTGGCGCTTTCGCCGGCTATTTCCATGCGGTTTCAGGCAAACGATCATCCTGCCGCCTATGTGGAGTTCAAAAGCATCGGACTGGCCCGCGAGCAGTGCCAGGAATATGCAGGGCAGATCTGCGAATACCTGGAATCCGCCCTGGGTATTGCGCCGCAGCGGATTTATATCGCCTTTGCCGATATTGATCCGAAGATGTTCGGCTGGGATAAATCTACCTTCTAACGGGTGCCGGGGCAATGAAAATTCAATCTATTGACAAGATAACCGACTGCCGGCATCTGAATATGTACGCGGTCTCCTATACCGACCGCGCGGGCAGGCAGCGCACCTGGTATATGGCCTCAAGGTGCGATCCCCCCAAATGTGTATCATGCGTCTCTGAACTCCCGGATGCGGCTGTGATAGTAGCCTTTCACCGGCAGCATGAAAAACTTGTCGTGATAAAGGAATTCCGTGTGCCCCTGGGCGGCTATCAATACGGTTTTCCGGCCGGCCTGATCGATCCGGGCGAAACCCTTGAATACGCCTGCTCCAGAGAACTGCGGGAAGAGACCGGTCTTAGCATGGTGCGCCTGATAAAATCCAGCCCACCGATCTATTCCACCTCCGGGCTCACGGACGAGAGCATCTCCATGGTCTATGCCGAGTGCGAGGGCGAAATCTCCAACGCCGGCAACGAGTATTCTGAGGATATAAAGCCATTTTTTGTCTCCCGCGGCAAGGCCGCGGAAATTTGCGCCCGGCCGGATCACATGGTGGATGTCAAGACCTGGCTTGTGCTTTCGGCTTTTGCAGAAAGCGGGCAGTTGGTCTGACTTGCTGCCCAGCGGCTTTTTCAGGCCCGCCGAAGCAGCGCCAGGCATTCCACGTGATGGGTGTAGGGGAAAAAATCAAAGGGAATGATGCACTCCACCCTATAGTTGTGCTCTTTTTCCAGTTTCAGAAGATCCCGCCGTAAAGTTCCCGCGCTGCAGGAGAGGCAGGCAAGCCTTTCCGGCCTGCATTCGGCTCCTATCCACCGGCAGACTTCCTCTTCGATGCCTGTTCTCGGGGGGTTGATATAGACAAATCTTCTTTTATCGCAGCTTTTAAGTATCTCTGACAACTGGGGGAGCCGATGGCGGCAGGTACCGCGGTAGATCACCGCCTGCGGGGCATTCTGCTCCGCGCAGTAGACGCTTTCCCCGTCCAGCTCCACCCCGGTTACCCGCCCTGTTATCCTGCACCAGCGGACAAGGCTGCTCCCGATGCCGCTGCAGAGGTCAAATAAAAGGTCCTCCGGCCCCGGCGTCAGAAACGACTGCGCGGCAACCAGGGCCCTGGCGTAGAGCCGTCCGATGAGCTGCTGGAAAGCGCAGGGCCCGTATACAAGGCCGTCTTCGTCTTTGGAGCGTGCTTTGCCCCACACAAGATCCCACCAGTTTTTTGCAAAAACCCGCCGGCCTGCCGAGGGGTTTCTGTGGATCCATATTCCTTCAACGCCGACGGCCTCCATTTTTTCCGCAAAGCGGCGGTCTATCCAGGTAAGCGGCGGCATATGCCTGGATTTGACCACAAGCGCTACCTGGGCGCCGGACTGGGTGTAGTAGAGCAGGGGAAGCAGGGGCGGCGGGGGAAGACATACGCTGAAGCAGGCCAGGGCGCTGTTGACCCTGGCGCTTTGAACCGGGCAGCCGGGAACCGGGATTACGCGGCCCCCGGATACCAGGCCGAAGCGCCACATGTCCCCCTTCCATATAGAGGAAAGGCATACCTTTTCGCGGTATCCCGTGCGAAGCGCAGGCTCCGGGGGCTGGATCGGGCGGATGCAGTCCCGCCAGTGATCCAGCTTTTTTAGCACCCATTGAGCTTTGCACTCCAGGCTGGCGGCTGCACTCATGTCTCTGTGAGCACATCCCGGGCAGTCCTGCGGGCAGGAACTGCCGGGTTTTTCCCGCAAGTCATCCGGTGCGTCGGTCAGGGTTTCGGTGGCCATGGGCGGAGGCTGTCTGCATTTAACCGGTTTAAGCGAAATCGGTACTGTTTTTAGCATATTTCCTCTGTTTTCGCCAATAAACTTATTTTCAGGAGGGTAGGGGGATTTTCGGTGAACCCGCAGCGGATGCGGATATAAACAGGCGCGAATTTTATTGAGGATGCGGCAAAAAAGAAGAAAGCCCGGGCCCGGTTAGTTCCCCAGGCCGGCTGCCTCCATGATTTCCGGGACACGGTCTTCTTTGCCGGAGCGAAGTTGACACTTAAGGGTTTTAAAATTATTATAAAAGCTATTATGAATAATCATCAAAGCCTTGCGAAGCTGCTGAGCGCTCACCCCGAAGAAAAGAGAGGAGTCCCATGAAGATCAGTGACCGCTTGCATGCATTCATCTGGAACTCCATGACGAGCAATAACTGCAATACCTATTTGATAGACGGGTCTGTGAGGATCCTGGTGGATCCGGGCCATGTTATGCATTTTGACCATGTAAGAAACGGACTGGCCGGGCTGGGTTTGGGCCTTGACGATATAGGTCTGGTGCTTGTCACCCATGCCCACCCGGATCATATCGAGGGCGTGCGGCTTTTTAAGGGGCGGCAGGCGAAAATAGCCATGCATGAGATGGCCTGGCAGCTGATTGAAAACTTTGGCCCTGCGATTGATCCCAATATGGATGTCAATGCCCTACGACCGGATGTTTTTTTACGTGAGGGTGGAAAAGAGGCCGGCGATACAAGTCTTGAGGTCATACATACGCCCGGACACTCACCGGGATCTGTTTCGTTGTACTGGCAGGAAAAGAAGGTACTGTTCGCAGGGGATCTTATTTTCAGGGACGGCATAGGCCGGACAGACATTCCCGGAGGCGACGGGGCTCAGCTTAAGGCAAGCATCCGGCGGCTGGCGGAGCTGGATATCGAGATACTGCTTCCCGGCCACGGGGATGTCATTACAGGCAAAGATGCTGTGCAGAAGAATTTCAGGCAGGTGGAGGATTTTTGGTTTGCCTATGTCTGAGGCCTTTTTATTGACTGGCCAAGAAAGAGGAGAGGCGCATGAAGGTTGCTAAACCGTGGTTTTTGTTTGTTTTGTGTGTGCTTGCGGCGCATGCACCGGCGGCATTTTGTCAGGACAGCGGCAATATCAGCAGCAAAAGCCAGAGCTGCCTGATGTGTCATAAAAACGCCACCCCGAATATTGTTGCCAGCTGGTCCAGAGGCCGGATGGCGCAGATCACACCTGCCCAAGCCCTGAAAAAACCCGATCGCAAGCGGCGGATTTCGGTGGATAAGGCGCCGGAGGAGATGGCGGAATCGGTTGTGGGATGTGCGGAATGCCATACCATGAAGCCGGACAGTCATAAGGACTCTTTTGCTCATCAGGGCTTTCAGGTGCATACCGTCGTAAGCCCTCAGGACTGCGCTGCCTGCCATCCTGCAGAGCAGAAGCAGTTTTCGCAGAATATTATGTATGAGGCCTATGGCAACCTTCAGGAAAATCCGGTATATTCTGATCTGGTAAAGGCTGCAAACGGTCCCATGTCTTTTGCGGACCGGCAGATTCTGCAGGAGGCCCCGGATGCTGAAACCAATGCAGATGCCTGCCTGTTTTGTCACGGCACACGTCTGAAGGTGGAAAAGATGGCCGGCCGGGATACGGATTTTGGTTCCATGAAGTTTCCGGTTATATCCGGATGGCCGAACCAGGGCGTGGGCCGGATTAATCCGGACGGTAGCAAGGGTTCCTGCTCAGCCTGCCACAGCCGGCATCAGTTCTCCATTGAGATGGCCCGAAAGCCTTACACCTGCGCGGAATGCCACAAGGGCCCGGATGTTCCGGCATACAAGGTCTACAAGGTAAGCAAGCACAGCAACATCGTGGATTCTCTTGCCCATAAGGGGGACTGGGATTTTTCGGCGGTTCCCTGGACTGTTGGGGAGGATTTTACGGCTCCGACCTGTGCAACCTGCCATGTCAGCATGCTGGCGAGTCCGGATGGCCGGATCCGGGCGGAGCGGACCCACAGGATGAACGACAGGCTGGGCTGGCGGATTTTCGGTCTTATCTACGCCCATGCCCATCCCAAGTCCGCGGATACCGCGAAAATCCGGAATAAGAACGGCCTGGCCCTGCCTACCGCGCTTGATGGAACTCCTGCGGCTAAATATCTGATTTCAGATAAAGAACGGAAAGAGAGAGCCGGCGCCATGAAGGCCGTATGCCGGTCCTGCCACAGCGGAAGCTGGGTGGACGGCCATTTCGAAAGGTTTGCGCACACCATTGAGACCACCAACAACCAGACCCGTGTCGCTACTGAGATCATGCAAAAGGCTTGGGAGCAGGGCGCAGCCAGTGCCGGGGACAGCTTGTTCAATGAGGCCCTGGAGCGCAGATGGGTGGAGCAGTGGCTTTTTTACGGAAATTCTGTGCGTTTTGCCTCCGCCATGATGGGGGCTGATTATGGCGTGTTTGCAAACGGCCGCTGGGAAGAGGGCAAAAATCCCCATGAAATGCTGGAGAGGCTTTCAAACAAGATGAAGGCGGGGGATAAATAAAGAGGTTTTGTGCGGCAGAAGCCGGGAAGCCGGTTTTTTCCCGGATTCCCGGCTTCTGCCGCCTGATTTCTGAATTGCTCCCGGTTTTTCCTACAGATCCTCCAGCAGTTTTCGCGCATGCTTTTCCCAGTAGGGATCCTCGGTTTTTTCGAGGGCTTTTTCCAGCAGCTTTCGTGCTTCTTTTTTGGGCTCATCCCCCCATTTGTCCGCCAGAATTTCCGCAGGGAAGATATAGCTTTCCACTTTTTCGCCGAAATAGGGAGAATCCTGGAGTTCCCGGTAATACTTCATTGCCTTTTCCTCGTCATGGTAGGGCCAGGGTACTTTCTGCCAGAAACGGCCGAGGGCCAGCATGGGACCGCCGTTTTGAAAGGTTTTATCGATTTCGTAGGCTTTTTCCAGGTTTTTCTGCGTCTTGTCCTTGAGTCCTTCCTTGAGGGCTGTAACAAGGCCCACGCCGTCCGAGTAGACTCCCACGCTCAGCCCGTAGAAAAAGTAGCCGTGCGGTTTGTCCGGTTTTAGGTCCATGGCCTTCTGCGCATAGCCCATGCCCTTTTCGCCGTATTCGGCACAGATGTCTTTCCAGTCCTCCACCTGCTGGTGCTGGGCCTGCAGCGCGTATTCCCGGCAGGCAAAGGCGCAGCGCCACGCGGCGCCGAAGTTATCTGGATTGTTCTCCAGGATATTTTCGTAAATGCCGATGGCCTTCTTGAGGTTTCCCATGTCCTTGGTGTCCAGAAGCTGATTGGCCTTCTCCATTGGGCCGCTGGCTGCCTGTGTTTCTGCAGGCTGTTCGGCCTTCTGCTCCCCGGGGGTAGCGGCCTCTTGTTGGGCGGTTGCTGAGAGCACCCAGAGCATGGAGATGAAAACGATCCCGGCAATCATTGCAGCTGTTTTTTTCATTTGGCGGACCTCCCCTTCTGCTTTTTACGTATATAGTGTTTAAAAGTTTGAAAAGCGTTCAGATACATTACAAAGAACGAAGCCATTTTTCAAGAGGGAAAATTCCAACCGCCGGGGTGCTATCCGGCAATGCGGCTTATCAAGGCTTCCACCCGTGCCCGGATTTCGTCGCGGATGCGCCTCATAAACTCCCGGGATTCTCCTGCCGGGTCCTGCAGATCCCAGTCTATCACTTCAGCGCCCGGTATATTTGGGCACTGTTCGGCGCAGCCCATGGTTACGATCGTATGGGGAGGTGAGGCTTCAATGGCCTCGGATAGAGCCCGGGGCGGGCGAAAGGCCATGTCATATCCGATCTCAGCCATCATCTCCTCCATCACCGGGTTGCTTTGGGCTGCGGGCCGGGAGCCGGCACAGTCAACATCCAGGGTGCCGCCGGCCATGTGCCGGGCAAACGCCGCGGCCATCTGGCTGCGGCACGCATTTTCCCTGCAGACAAACAGCAGGCGCTTGCGATTAAAAAAATCGCTCATTGTCTCCAGGGCGGAATTGACGTCTTCTATGGCTTCGGAATGATTTTTCATATCTCCCGCATGCTCGATCTGCCTGTAGGCAAGGCGGCTGTCAAAGGATGCGCCCGCAGCGTCGAAGAAGTATTTGGCCGTAAGCGCCATACCTTCAAACAGGTTTTTGCCTTTTGTCGCCCCTACCGCAAGCATCATTCCCCTGCGCCAGGGACGGCCGGGATCTGCAAGGCTAAGCTTGTATTTTCGCGCCCACAGGGTCTGGGATCGGTCAATGACCTTTTTGAGCTGACTGGTGGCGTTGTAGAAATAGATGGGAGTGGCAAGGAGGATCAGGTCAGCCCTTCGCAGGAGCGGGTAGAGCTCGGTGTTCATCTCGTCGTCTGTAATGGCGCAGTAGCCTTTTTTTTCACAATTGGTGCATCCCATGCAGGGACTGATGTTTCTCCGGCTGACGTCAATCCGCCGCGTTTCCGCGCCGCGCCTTGCGGCCTGCTCAAGTACCAGTTCCAGCAGATAACTCGTATTGCCCTTTTTACGGGGGCTGCCCTGTAGACCAAGCACTAGCATGGCTTTTCTCCGTTGGCTGCTGCAGCCAGGGCCTCCCCGGCCAGGCTGCTGACATTGGTAGCTGCGAGTTTCAGATTTCGAAATATGGTGATCTCAGCCTGGTCTGAGCGGAGGCGTTCCAGTTCGGGACAGGCCGGGCGGTATTGCAGCAGGCCCAGGGCCCGGGCCGCGTAGCCCCGGTGAAAGGGATCATCGGAGGCCAGAAACAGCCGCAGGTCCTCTGCTGTATCCGCAACAAGCTCGGCATGAACTTCCGCCAGACGGCCGACAGCCCATATGGAGCCCCGCTGAAGGCCCGGATGCTCCAGAAAATTCTGCTCCCGGCACACGTAGGAGGCCACAATCCGACCGTATTCCCCGGCCAGCCGGTGATTCTGCGCCGTTATTTCGCCCATTGCCTCGGGCGATCCCCAGCCGATGCCGCCTGATTCATCATTTAGGTTCCACATGAGCCGGCGCATGATTACCCGGGCCGACTCCATATCCCTTGCTGCAAGCCCGGAGACGATTTGCCCCATTGCTGCTACCGCCCGCCATTTGACAAGCGGGGAGTCTGCGTAGAAGCAGGCGAAAAGGGGATTGACCGCCTGCCGGGGGCGAAGCGCCTCCAGGCTGGAAAAAATCTGTTCGGGGTCGGAATCAGACTCCAGGAGCCGCCGGACCCCGTTTTTTAACCTGCGGCCGGAAAGATTTGCCAGTGGAGTTTCAGAAGTCATCATCCTTCCAGTAAATACATTTTGACGGACAGTTTTTGATAGCTTCGTCCACGCTCTGCTCAGGGTATGCAAAAAGATCTGCAACCTGCACGTAGCCCGCCTCGGACAGGCAAAAGACATCAGGACAGACGGCCTCGCATACGGCGCATGCGATGCAGTCGCTCAGCTCCACCACCGGACGCTTCACTCTGGCCTGGCCAGTACCTGCCGGGCGATATTTTTGCCAAATTCGCGGCATTTTTCCAGATCTTCGGCCTGCGGGACGTACTGGATTTTTAAGCCCTCCTCCATTACCTCGAATTTCATGGCTGCAAGCTCATCCTGGAGGAGTTTGACCGACTCCCCGCTCCAGCCGTAAGAGCCGAAGGCAGCGCCGATTTTGTTTTTTGGCCGCAGGCCCTTCATGTAGGTGAGCACATCCGCCACAGTCGGGAACAAGCCGTTGTTCAGGGTAGGCGAGCCCACGATAACGGCCCTGGCATCCAGTACTTCGGTTATGATGTCGCTGCGGTGCGAGCTCCTGATGTGAATTGGTTTTACGGAAACACCTGATTCGGCTATTCCTCCGGCAATTGCCTCGGCCATCACGCGGGTGCTCTTCCACATGGTGTCATAGATGACAACCGCCTTTTTCCCGGCTTCCTGCCGGCTCCATTCCACGTAGGCGTTGATGATCTTTGCAGGATCCCTGCGCCATATAATGCCGTGGTCCGGGCAGATCATTTCGATTTCCAGGCCCATGTCCGTAATCTGCTGTGCGAGCCTTAAAATTTTTGGTGTATACAGCAGCAGGATGTTGGCGAAATACTTCTTGGCCTGGTACATTATCATCTGCTCGTTGACCGCATCGTCAAACATTTCGTAGCCCGCATAATGCTGGCCGAAAGCGTCGCTGGAGAAAAGGATGCGGTCTTGTTTTGCATAAGTGAACATGCTGTCCGGCCAGTGCAGCATGCGGGTCTCCAGAAATGTCAGGGTGCGGCTGCCAATCTCCATTTCCTGGCCGTTTTCAAGGGGCTGATAAGCGAATTTTTCGCCGAAATGCAAGGCAAGGTTTTTGCGGCCCATTTTGGAGCAGTACAGGGGCTTTTCCCCGCCGATGGCCTGCATCACCCGGGGCAGGCCCCCCGAATGGTCCATTTCCGTGTGGTTGCTTATTACCAGGTCGATCCTCTCGGGATCTACAATTGCTGAAATGTTGGACAGGAGCTGGTCGGCAAATTCTTTTTTTACCGCATCAATGAGCACCACCTTTTCATCCACAATCAGGTAGGCATTGTAGGTGGTTCCGCACTCTGTTGAGTATCCGTGAAAATCCCGGATGTTCCAGTCAATAACGCCGACATTGTAGATTCCGCGCGCAATTTCCACAGGTTTCATTACATCCCTCCCTGGGCATAAAATAAAACCGGTTTTATCCTCCGCCATGCCTGCTGCCCGGGCAGAGGCGAATTAAACCGGTTTTAATCGGGTTCAGGCTTTTTCAAAATCGTCTTTTGGCGCTCCGCATACCGGGCATACCCAGTCATCCGGCAGGCTTTCAAAAGGGGTGCCCGGCTCGATATCGGTTTCCGGATCTCCCTGTTCGGGATCGTAAATATAGCCGCAGATCTGGCATAGGTACTTGTCCATAAATTCCTCCTGTATTCTCTGTTCTCTGAATAGCTGCTCCGGTTCAAGGTTCCGTTTGATCATGGACGGATCTTTGCCGGCATAATCACCTGGATAATCACCGGGCGTGGCACTTACTGCATGACAAGGGGCCTCCGGGTTCTCCCGCCTGCATTTTTGCCCTGTGACAGGCAAGGCAGATCTCGTTCATAACCTCCTGTTTGGCAAGTTCCCCTTTTTCCTGCAGCGCGTTTATGGCGCCGCGCTTTTGAGGAAAGCTTTGATGGCAGACACTGCAGTTGTTTGTTTTTTGCTGATGCAGATGATGGGGAAACAGCACCTGAGGCTGCCTCCCGGCCTCTAGCTGGATCATCTCGGCCCCGCGGCCGGCCTCTTTTTTTTGCCCGGCTGAAAAAGCCGGCAGCAGTAGGCCGAGACAAGCGACCACAATGATGCATGCTGTGGTTATGATTTTTGATTGTGCACCCATGCCGGACCTCATGCGCTTCCGGACAGGCTGCACTGGGTGAAGTCTATATCCTTGCCGCATTTGCTGCATTTGTGCGGTTTGTCAAATTCGTCCGAGAAAATTTCCAGTTCTTCCCCGCATTCCGGGCATTTGCAGGTAAAGGATTTCAGGTTCTTGAACTGTTCAAAGCCTGGGCAGTGTTGAGGAGTACTCATATGATACCTCCAAACGTTTAGGGTTGCAGTTTCGCCGCTATTTCGCGGCCATAATCCTGGGCCATTTTCATCCCGCCGCCCAGAGTACCGGCTTTAAGCCGCAGCGGGTTTTCCGCCATGTTCATATTGCAAATATTTCTCTTGGCCGTCTCATACCTTTTTGTCTAATGTTTTGACCTGATCCGCTCGTCCATGCCCTTGTCCGCACAATCCGGGGTATAGCAGGAATTGTCCACGAACTCGCATTTCTCTTTGCACGAGGGGCATTGCTTCGGCGGCGCCTCTGCTTCAAACGTATAGCCGCAATTGCTGCACTTCCAGCTGGGCATGGTCTTTTCTCCTTAGCTCCGGGATTTCCACAGACCGTGAATATTGCAGTATTCCCGGGCTGTTACCTGGTTTGCAGAAACATTGAACGTGGCCTCCGGGGCATCTCCCGGGTTTAGGAACTGAATGCAGCTTTTGCCGTCGGCAATCAGCTCGATCCATTCAATGTAGTGCTTTTCTTCCATCGGGTGGGCCACGTCTCCTACCTTAACCTTAACCCCCGCCCCGGTTTTTTCAATAACCGGAACATGTTTTTCTTTGGCTGCATCCACGGTATTTTCGGTCAAGAGGTTCATCGGCTGCTCGCAGCAGACCAGCTGACCGTCTCCTGCATGCATTATTTCTACGATATTGCCGCAAAGTTCGCATTTATAGATTTCTCTTCGCTGGGTCATTTTCTCCTCCTCTTTATTCTCTTTTGTTGTGCCCGGTTTTCGTGTGCCTGTTACGCTGTTATTTTAGTGCGGTGAGTTCCTTGCTGAGCATGCGCACGTGGTTCATCTCCTCCTTGATAATACCGTCGAGCCGGTTTTTGCCGAATTTTTCCGGAACCAGCTCCTTCATGCCGACGTAGAATACAATGGAGTCTTTTTCCGCGCCCAGCGCGGTCTTAAGGATCGCCTCCATCGAGGAGGTATCCACCTCTTTTTTAAAAAATACCCGGGTTTGGGCGAGTGCTTTAAGATATTGAAAAGCATCTTTTTCCGGATCGAATATGGTTTCGTTTTGCTCTTTGCCGCTCAGATCCCTTTCCATTTTTATAAAGGTTTCCTCATGCTCTTCTTCCATTTTTGCAAGATCCAGCAGCAGATTTTTCTGCTCAGGTTTTTCTACCTTTTCTGCTGCGGATTTGTAAAAAGCGGCTCCGTTTCGTTCAATTTCCTTTGCCATTTCAAAAATGTCTTTGGCGTTGAAATCAAAAGCCATGCAGCTCCTCCAATCGTTTAACGGTTGACCCGGGAATTGGGAAAGGGCCGCCGGGGGGCTCTTGCAGAACAGATCCCCCCCGGCAGACGCCTGCTAGTAGTTCTCTCCAAAAAGTTCATAATGGGCCTGCGGATGGGCGCATGCAGGGCATACCTGAGGTGCTTCCCGGCATTCGGAGAGATATCCGCAGTTTCTGCAGCGCCACACAGTATTCTCCTCCCGCTTGAAAACCCGGTCGTTTTCAATGTTGGCAGCCAGATCCCGGTAGCGTTTTTCATGCTGTTTCTCAGCTACGCTGACCGCTTCGAAAAGCTTTGCGATAACTTCAAATCCTTCTTCGCGGGCCACCTTGGCAAAGCCGGGATACATGTCCGAATGCTCATATTGCTCGCCTTCCGCCGCTGCGCGGAGGTTTTCCAGGGTGGAGCCGACTACGCCGGCCGGAAAGGCGGCGGTCACTTCGGCTTCTCCGCCTTCCAGGAAGCTGAAAAAGCGTTTGGCATGCTCTTTTTCCTGCTCGGCTGTTTCCTGGAAAATGGCGGCTATCTGTTCGTAGCCTTCTTTTTTGGCCTTGCCGGAGAAATACGTGTATCGGTTTCTTGCCTGGGATTCCCCGGCAAATGAAGTCAGAAGATTCTGTTCCGTTTTTGTTCCTTTAACGCTCGCCATAACTGCGGGCCTCCTTTCATTTCGTTTAATTAAAAAGTATAACGGTAATTGTTGTTTTTTGCCAATCACAGTAGAGTTAAAATTTGTTCCGGCTATTCCCAGGTTCCCTTGCGCATATGAGCATTTTTTTCCGCTTCTGCAGTTTTTTTTATGCGATAGGCGGAATCGCGAAGTATTCCGTACAGGATACCGCATCCAACATCTTCCCGGGCCATATCGCCGGCATTTGCCAGCTCGATCATGGCCTCCGCAATCCGGAGCGCTTTTTGAATATTTTCATTGCAGGACTTCAAATTAATATCCTTTAGTTGTTTGTCTAAATATTAATTCAAATAGTATGCCATATTCTTTCTGGCAGCAGTTCCGGCGGCCGGGCAAGGGCGGGTATGGCCGTATTATGCGGTTTTTTTTGCTGCGGCCGCCCGGGGGGCAAGCTCGTCTCAAGCTGCCATCAGCTTCACCTGGTGATACATTACCCGTTTCCGGCAGCCGGGCTGCAGTGTGAAGGAATATGCTGAATAAGCAGCAGCTTGACTGCAGCTTCGGGGCGTGTGTCCGGGTGAATGCATAGCCGAATATGTTTCAGGTTTTAATGAGACATAGCTGTTTCAGAAAACAGCGGTCTGCAATCCAGCGTCCCCGTGGCTATTGACTTTTTATGAGAGCCTCATTTCTCCTTTAATGGCAACCCCAGGCGCAGGCTGGCTTACACCTGGGAGCTTATTGATCCGGAAAAAATATCTCCGGGCGCCCCCTTCCCGTCCGATTGTGAAGGAGCGGAAAAGCGCGGCCGGCTTCTTCCGGATTACTCTTTTTGCGGTATTTGGGGCACAGCGGACGGATAGGCGTTTAGAAAGCGATATAGGGTAGCCCGGCCCACGCCCAGAAGGCGCGCCGCCCTGGATTTGTTGCCGGCGGTTTTTTTCAAAGCATCGCGTACTGACTCTATTTCAAGCTTTTTGACGGGTCCCCGCCGGGGGGCGGAAGAATGAAGGCCGCCCAGCTCCATGGGAAGGTCATCAGGCCGGATAATACGGCCCGCGCATTTCACAATGGCATACTGCAGTACATTCTGCAGTTGGCGCACGTTGCCCGGCCAGTCATAGTCCATAAGCATAGAGAGGGCTTCGTCGGATATCCGGGCCGTCCTGCGGCCCTCTGAGGCTGCCAGTTGTTTGAGGAAATAGTCCACCAGAAGGGGGATATCGGTTTTGCGCTCGCACAGGGAAGGAATATGGATGGGGATCACATTTAAGCGGTAGTAGAGGTCTTCCCTGAAGTGTTTATCCCGCACCGCTTCCTTGAGATTTGCATTGGTGGCGCTGATAATCCGGACATCCACTGAAACCGTCTCCTCGCCGCCTACCCTCTCAAATTTTCCGGTCTGGAGAAAACGCAGCAGCTTCACCTGCAGGTCGCGGGGCAGTTCGGCCACTTCATCCAGAAATGCAGATCCCCCGTCCGCAAGTTCAAACCGGCCTTTTTTCTGGCGGATGGCCCCGGAGAAGGCGCCTTTTACATGGCCGAACAGTTCGGACTCGATAAGGCCCTCCGGGAGGGCGCCGCAGTTGATCGGAACAAATGGTGCTCCCGCACGGCGGCTGCTCTCGTGAATGGCCTCTGCCACCAGCTCCTTGCCGGTTCCGGTCTCTCCAAAGATGTGGACGGGGTAGTCATAGCCGGAAAGATCCTGTATCTGCTTGTAGATCTGCAGCATCTTGCCGTCCCGGCCCACAATGTTGGAAAAGCCGCTCATCTGACCGGTTTTGAGCTTGAGTTCCACAATATCGGTGATATCTTTAATGCAGGCAAGTACGCCGAAGACTTCCCCGGCCTCATCTTTCATGGCCGTCACATGCATCTCCGCGTTACGGGTCCGGCCGTCCCTGGTGGCAATATTGACCGGATATTCAATTTCGTCGGGGATGACGTGGCCGGCCTCGCGGAAAAGGCAGCGCTCGCCGCAGAACGGGCCGCCGAAGGCTTCATGACAGTCCCTGTAGAGGACCTCGTTTCTGCTGTAGCCGGTGATGCGCTCGGCTTCATGGTTGAAAAAAAA
>JAWOFF010000103.1:0-8225 GCA_046482325.1 Desulfosalsimonadaceae bacterium | reverse complement strand
GGTGTAGAGGGGCTGGTAGATCAGCGACAGGAGCTTGTTGGAATTTGCGTCCGTGGCTTTCCAGACATTTAATGTTTTTGGCTCTTCGGAGATGCCGATTTTAAGAGTTGTCCCGGCGGCCGCGGCTTCGGCCGGGCAGGCCAGCAGCGCTGCCATCAGTACAAGAAGAACAGCCGCAGTGATATTTTTTCCTGAAAAGTTCATGTGATCTTTCCTTTCTTTTACAAAGCCGCCTGGTGCCGCTGCTTTTTTTTCATGGCCTTTTGTTCCACAAAATCGATTACCCGGCTTTCAATGCGAATGTCTTCAAGGCGGTTGATTCGCGGGATACCGCCGGGGCTCACACAGTTTATCTCTATGAGTTTTTCATCGATTAAATCCAGACCCACAAAGTATAAGCCGTCTTCGACAAGTTTGGGCCTTATCTGTTCACATATCCGCCTTTCCCTGTCCGTGATCCGGTGCTTGCATGCCGTGCCCCCGGCATGGATGTTTGTCCGGAAACTTCCGTCGGGCGGCTTTCTGCACATGGCCCCCATGATTTCACCGTTTAGCAGAAGAATCCGCACATCGCCCTTTTTCTTTACAGCCTTTAAGTATTCCTGGACCATGATCTGCTCGCGCTCGGGATATGACTTGTGGGCCCCCACATAGTAATGGATCAGCGAATTTAAGTTTTCCGGGTCCCGGGTGCTGACCTTGATGATCCCCTGGCCGCCGAATCTGCCCAGCGGCTTTATGACCATGTCTCCGCCGAAATTGTCGATGATTTTTCTGAGCCGCAAGGGATCACGTGATATGTGGGTCTCAGGAATCAGATCCGGAAAGTTGAGGGTGTAGAGCTTGCTGTTGCCAAACACCATCCCGTAAGGGTCGTTTATCATGAAAACCCGGTGGCGGATGGGGGCCAGAAATTCAATAGAGCCGTATTTGATAGGCGGATCCTTGCGAAGAAATATAGCATCGAGCTCCACGAGTTCCTCGAAGTTGATGGCCTCCTTTGCCTCCTGGCCTATAATTCTTTCCCAGTACTGCTCCAGAGAAAGACCCGGCGGCACGGTTATGTCTTTTATCCGTGCCACGATTTCCTGCTCTCTTACGTAGATGTCGTGCGGTTCAAGAAAGAAGACTGAATGTCCGCGCCGGTTGCATTCATACATCAGGGCGGCCGTAGTCTCATAGACAGGGTTGATGCCTTCGAGCCTGTCCATGACAAAAGCTATCTGCATGGATCGTCCCTTCCTGAATCGGTTACCCCTTCGGCCTCTGCCAGCCTGGTGTGAAGGTGCCGCAGGCGCTGGCTTAAGACCGTGCAGATCTGCAGCGCGATGCCCGGGTACTCTCTTACCAGTTCGTTGAACTCCTGCTTGTCGAGAATCAGAAACCGCGACTGCTTCTGGGTCCGGATTGTGGCTGAGCGTTTGGCCTCTTCAAACAGTGCCATTTCTCCAAAATAATCACCCTCTCCCATGGTGTCGAGCCGGAACTGGTGGTCGGGATCCGTGCCTTTGCAAACCGTTACTTCGCCTTCGATAATCAGATATACCTTTTCGCCGGGATCGCCCTCTGCGATTACAACCTGGTCTTTGTCGTAGTCTGTTTCCTCGGTAACCGCGGCAATGGCGCCGAGTTCGCTCACAGAGAGGCCTGAGAATATGGCAATATTTTTTAACAGCAGGATTTTATCCGGGACAGTTAGTTCAGTATCCATGATTTGCTCCTTTGGGTCAAGTGCCCCGTGGGATTCGGGGCAAAGTTTTTGCACCATCTGCCGGATATGGACATTGGGTGAAGAATTAAGCTTGTGGACAAGGGCCTTGTTCTGTTCCAGAATTTCGGCCTGGTTTTCAAGGAGGCAGAGGCCTAAAACGCTCTCCAGCCAGTCCCGTCCGCCCAGCAGTTCCGGGAAAAGCTCTTCAGAGAGCGAATCAAACCCGTGCAGCTTGAAGAATTTTTTGCCCGTGGCCGCGGCCTGTGAAAGCGATGCTCCTTCAAGGAGGGGCTCGGCCATGGCAAAGATCCGGCGGTCCATGACATCTGCCAGAAGCTCGATGCTGTTTGCCCTATGGCGCTGGTTGCCGGAAAAGAGCCCTTTGAAGACGGTCCTCATCTGCCCGGTTCTGTCGTAAATGGCCAGCACGCGGAAGGTGTCTTCTAACACCAGATCCTTTTTCCTGGTAAGGTGTTCTCTTAGCAGTGTTTTACATGGGCTCTCGGGAAGCTGTTCAAGGGCCTCGGTTTTTAAAATACAGGTGTAGGCTTCCTGCAGGCCCTGCCGGGTAAACCTGATCAGATCCAGGTCCTTTATCTCCAGGCTCTCGAGCAGATCAAAGACAGCTTCGCGCAGTCGTCGGTTGGGGCGGTTCAACGCCTCGATCAAAACCTGGCCGTCGATATAGTCCGCGGTCCTGATTTTTTCCTTTGCCAGCCCGGAGATCGATCCGTCCGGGTCGCCGAGGTGGCGTATCGCCTGTTTCAGGGCGGCTTCATCCGAGATCTGCATAATGTCTATCGCTGCCCGGCGAAGCTCCCGGTCTTCGTGCTCCTGAAAATCGATTGCAATTCGGTTTAACCCTGCAGGTGCGATCTTGCCCAGTGCATAAATAATATCCGCAAAGATCGGTTCATTTTCGCTTTTCTCCAGCATGTTTTCCAGCAGACCGGCATAGCCGTTTTCCCTGGTTTCGCCTGCTGCGATCACGCCGGCTTTTCGCTTATCCTGGTTTTCTGAGTTCAGCCAGTCATCGATTTTCGGCTTAATCTGTTCCGGTGCTGCTGCATACAGGCAGCCCGCGGCATGCCCCCTGACCGCCGGGTGAGGGTGCGCAACCATCGATTCGAGCCTGTCCCGGAGGCCGGGGGTGGCGGATCCGGTTCTTTTGGCGGTTTTTATCACTGCAACCGTTAATTCCGGGTCCTCATGGTAGGAAAGCATTTGTTCAAACGCTTCGGCCGCCGCCGGGCCGGGCGAGTCAGAGAGCATCTCGATCAGGTGCATCCGGGTGGGCATGGGCTGTTTGCGTGCCGCCTCCAGGATCAGTTCATCTGTTTGCCTTGCGTCCAGAGTTTTCAAAAGCCGGGCGTACCACAGGGCGTCATCTCCTTTCGCGTTAAAAAATGCCTGGATAAGATCGCCGCCCACTTTTTCCTTTTTAAACAAGCTGCCCAGATTCTGTTCCTCAAGGCTTTTTAAGTCCAGGAGGTTTTTTGAGACCAGGTTCATAAGGATCGATGCGTATTTTTTCTTCAGGATGATGGGCGCGGCCATCCAGGCAAGTACAAACGGCAGGGCCGCCAGGGAAAGGTAGCGCGGATGAATGTAGGCGGTAAGGATAAGTATCAGCCCTGATCCGGTAAACAGCCCTGCCCGGACCACTGTTCCCCGCAGAAAGGGTCTTACAAAAGCCCTGTAAGATTCCGGAAACAGGCCGATCAGAATTGAGTTTGCCGGCATGTTCAGGGTTGTGCGCAGTATGTTTGTCGACATCCGGGCATATATTGCGGAGAAGATGTCAAAGCGCAGAAGTAATGCGAAAAAGGCGATAATGTAGTTAAAGGGATGGAACATCAGTGCAACCGGCAGCCCGAAGCGGGCGTAAAATCTGCCCACAAACAAAAGCAGAAACAGGCTTATGATATTTAACCCTCCCCGGAAATAGGAGAAAAATACAAGGAGCCCGGATTCCGTTGGAAAGTAAGCGTTCGCGGCGTAATTGAACTGGTAGTTCATGATCGGGATGACCACGTTGGGCATGAAGGTCAGTACCAGCACAATCTTTACCAGGGTCGACTCCCTTATCAGGGGAAGCACGTTTTTCAACTGCTCGCGCATCGGAGGCCGCCCCGCGATCCTCTTTCCCTTTTTTTCTTTTGAAGGATGCATCCGCATATGCAGCCCCATGCCCTCTACCGCCACTGCGCCCAGCAGGCTCAGACCAAGGTAGACCAGCAGAAGGTTGTCGAATCTCAGGGTTGCCGAGAGATAAGGCGTGCCAAAGCTCCCCGCGATCAGGCCGATTACCCCCCCGGCGGTCAGAAGCGGAAACAGTCGCTTGGATTGCCGGGTGTTGAAAAGATCGTTTGCCAGGTTCCAGAACAGAAGGGCTTCGAGCAGTTCGAACTGGCTTTTCAGCATGAAAAGCACCGGGTATACGAGATCGTAGCCGAGCGGTATAAGATACCTGATTATGCCGACGGTGACTCCGCAAAAGATAAAAAGCATGGCCAAAAGGCGGGAGCCTGTAACTCTTGCTATGAATGCCGCCAGGATTCCGGTCAGCACAAAAGTGGCAACCGAGTTTAACATGTTGACCAACGGCAGGTATTCCACTCCGTAGCGCTTGAGAAACGCGGTCTCCGCGTAGTTGTTCAAGATCATCCCGGAGCTTCGCATCAGAAACAGCAGAAGCGCAGCCCACAGAAATATTGCTATTTCTTCTTCGTGGAGCTTCAGCCATTTCAAAAGCAGATCCCGCATCAGGGCGCCTCTCTGACCAGTCTGAAGCCGGTTGTCTTAAATTTTGCCGCCGGGTGCGCATATGCCCGGTTCGCGCTTCTTAAGCTGTAAGGGCTGCTGTACCAGGATCCGCCTCTGCGTACCCGCCGGCTGCAGTAGGCGGTCTTCTTTTCCCCGTGGTGCGGATTTCGGTCAAAGCAGTTGCCGCACCATTCCCAGACGTTGCCGTGCATGTCATAGAGCCCCCAGGGATTGGGACTGTAGCTCTTTACAGGGGCCGGGACTCCTGGTTCAAGCCCCATGGATTTTACGGTCTCAACGCATTCACTCTTCTTTAAGGGGCTGTTTTCATACATGGCCTTTGTGCAGTCGATTTCATCGCCCCAGCTGTAGGCAGTCTGCGTGCCTGCCCGGCATGCATACTCCCATTCCACCTCTGTGGGAAGACGATAAGTGTGGGGGGACTGTTGGTTTAACTCTTTTATAAAATCCTGGCAGTCGTGCCATGATACCTTGGTAACAGGCCTGTTTTTGGGGCCTTTTCTCGGAAAGAGCCATTTTTTGCCCATCACCGCCTGCCATTGCCCGATGGTAACTTCCGTGGTCTGCATGTAAAATGACTCTGAAATTACTGCCCTGTGCCGCATTTCGCTTTTGTTGCGCAACCGCTCCTTATGCGGACTGCCCATCATAAAAGCGCCCGGCTCGATGCGCACAAATTCCATGCCGACTTCGTTGGTAAAACTTTTTTCCCCGGCCCCGGCCCGGCAACATACAAGCAGGAAAAAAATGGCCGGCAGAAGGGCAAGACACACAAATCGCGTCTGTTTCATTTCTTATATCCCCCTGTTTCCAGTCTTTGATGATTCGGGGGCGGCTACGCAAAAACCCCTTACTGGACAAATCTTTATTTATTATTAATAATTGGAATATGTGAATACGTCAATTTGATTTATCGTGAAATTTTGACGGCGAAAGCGGGGAAGAACACGGACGGAACAGCATAAGGGAGCAATCGGTTGAAGGACTCTGAAATCATAGACGGAATTACCTACCGGTTTTCAGCCCCGGAAGACCTGCCGGACGGGTACCTGGATGAAATCTGCAGTCTTGTTGAGGCGGGCGGTTCGGTGGATCCGGCAAAGGTGCGCGCCAACCTGGAAGGGGCTTATCTGATAGGCTATGTTTTAGATGATCAGGGCCGGCTCATTGCCTGTTCAGGCCTGAAGTATCCCAGGCGGCAGTACACGGAAACGGTCAGGCAGCAGACCGGCCTGGATCTTTCAGGATACCTGGAACGGGGTTATACATCCGTGCTTCCCGAATACAGGGGCCGCAGGATTGCAAGCAATCTGCTGGCCGGGCTTACGGCAAGGGCAAGGGCCGACGGGCGGAGGCTTTACTCGGTAATCGGCGAAGACAACGTGGGCGGCCAGAAGATAGCTTTAAACAACAATACCCGAAAGGCGGCTGTTTATAAAAGCCCCAAGAGCGGAAAACAGATGGGGATCTGGATCCCGGAATGGATAATCAGGGGGACGGAAAACAGGTAAAAATCGGAATCGCCTGATAAAAGCAATGCAGAGGAGGCTGAAATGACGAACAATGTGGTGATCACCGTGTCCTGCGGAACAGACAATCCCAACCGGTCAACAAGAGCAGTGCATCTGGCAACGGTCGCGCACAAGGAAGGCAAAAACGTGGCCCTGTTTCTGCTCGATGAAGCCGTTTATATCGCCAAGGAGGGACTTGCGGAAAACCTGCGGGCGGCCACGGGAGACGTGGCAGACGACCTGATAGCCTACCTGCAGGCCCACGAGGTGCCGATTCTGGCGTGTACGCCGTGTGCAAAGGCAAGGCGTATTTCCGAACAGGACCTGATTGAGGGGGCCAGAATGGCAACGGCCGCCGAACTGATTCATTTAACCTGTGATGCTGCGGTTATCAGCCTGTAGAGGCCTGCGGGCCTGAAACCATAATACGGACGGCCCATGAATGGATATTGGTGTAGTCACTGTCCGGGGAGATGATTATTACCCCAACCTGCGGCTGCTGGAAGCCGCAGGGGAAAAGGGCCTGAGCCTCGGGCTGGTAAATCCCTACCGGGTGGCCCCCTGGGTCATGGAGGCCGGCGCCGGCATGGCCGGCATGGAAGATTCCGGGCCGCCCCGGGTGATTCTGCCCAGGCAGGGAGCACAGATAGGTGATTCCAGCATGAGCATACTGCGGCATTTTGCTGCCATGGGAATTCCGCTGGTAAACAGTGTTTCAGCGATTGCGGCTGCCAGAAACAAGTTTCTGTCAATGCAGGTGCTTTTACAACAAGGCATAAGGGTACCGGATGGCGTGTTTGTCAATTCGGCCCGGATGTTGTACCGGGGCATTGAGCTGCTGGGAGGATTCCCGGTGGTGGCCAAGAAGCCTTCGGGAAGGCAGGGAGACGGGGTTGTTCTGCTCAGCAAAGCGCGGGACGCCGAGCGCACACTGTCCATGAATCTGCCGGAGCCGGGTTTGGGCCTCCTTCTCCAGCGTTTTATCGCCCCGGAAGGCCGAAGGGATCTTCGGGTGCTGGTAATGGGCGGAAATGTTTTTGCGGCCATGGAGCTTGAGCCGCCGCCCGGGGATTTCCGGTCCAATTTTCACGTCTCGGGGCAAAGCCGCGCCGTCGTGCTTTCAGCCGGGCTTGAAAAAATCGCTGTTGACAGCGCCCGGGCGGTGGGACTCGATATTGCGGGAGTGGACGTAATTGTCGATGCAGCGGGTGCGCCGTGGGTGATAGAAGTTAATTATTCGCCCGGCTTCAGGGGGCTTGAAGCGGCCACAGGTAAAGATGTTGCAGCGGCAATCGTGGATTTTGCATTTTCATATATCTGATAAATTTTATGCAGATCAGGGAGTTAGAGCTTAAAACAAGCGGGGACATGATCCGGGCGGAGGCCCTGGTGACATGGGAGGACTGCGCTGAGCCGAAAAAGAGGGTCTTTATAGAAACTCCTGGGGAAAATGCCGGCGGGTTTTGCGTCAGTGCAGATGCCTTTCTGACAGGGTGTATTATTCCGGCCCTGCATTTCGGGGAAAAGCGAATCCGGGTGGAAGGGGAGGTATGTCCGGTGCTGCTGGAGGGCCTGGAGACGGTAATGGAGCTGATGCGTATCTGGACAGCGGGGAGTTATCAGCCTCTGGACATAGAGCCGGGGAAAGTCTCTGACGGAACAGGCCAGGGCCGCCTGCCCAAAGACCGCGCAGGAATGTTTTATTCAGGCGGAATTGACTCCATTGCAGCTTTGCTCCTCAATATGAAAAATTATCCTGAAAACCACCCAGCCAGGGTGCGGGACTGCTTTTTTGTCCACGGCTTTGACATAGGCGGAGTACCTGCAAGGGGGATGAAGTATCATGTTTTTGACCGCGGCCTTGCAGCCATGGAAAACGTTGCCTCGGCAGCCGGTGTCAGCACGGTTGCCGTTTACACCAATATCCGGCATCTGTGTGACGACCGTGACCTTTGGCTTAAAAGGTTTTTCGGAGCGGTGCTGGCTGCAGCTGGCCATGCGTTTTCTCCCAGACTGGACATGTTCTACATAGCCTCTTCATATGACCTGGAGAACCTGGCGCAGTGCGGTTCCCATCCAATGCTGGATCCGGAATATTCCAGCTTTGACTTGCGCATCCGGCACCGCGATATTGCTTTTTCACGGCTGGACAAACTGAAGATCGCGGCGGGCTGGGAGCCGGCCCTTAAGAACATGAGAGTCTGTCTTGCCAATGT